>NZ_JBSHKH010000078.1:0-38211 GCF_053643595.1 Streptomyces sp. NPDC055506
GCGACCTCAAGGCCGACATCAACAAGGCCCTCGAGACCATGGTCGCGGACGGCGCCTGGCAGAAGGCCGTGGACAAGAACCTCGGCCCGGCGAACTACAAGAACGAGCCCGCGCCGAAGATCGGCGACATCAAGAGCTGAGGCAACGCCTGACGGGTGCGCCGCCCCGCGGGGCGGCGCACCGGGGCATCCCTATACGCGGAAGCGCGGGAGATCGTGTTCGACTTTCTTGAAGGTTACGACCTGTTGGGGGCCTTCTGGACGACGGTGCAGCTGGCTGTGCTGTCCGCCGTGGGCTCTCTCATCTGGGGCACCCTGCTGGCCGCCATGCGCGTCGGCCCGGTGCCGTTGATGCGCGGCTTCGGGACCGCGTACGTGAACATCGTGCGGAACATCCCGCTGACCGTCATCATCCTGTTCACGTCGCTGGGCCTGAACCAGACGCTGGGTGTCTCCCTCGGCGCCGATGACGTCGAGACGATCAACTTCCGGCTTGCGGTCCTGGGCCTGATCTTCTACACCTCGTCCTTCGTGTGTGAGGCGCTGCGCTCCGGCATCAACACGGTGCCGGTCGGTCAGGCGGAGGCGGCTCGGGCGATCGGTCTCAGCTTCCGCCAGGTGCTGGGTCTGGTCGTGCTGCCGCAGGCGTTCCGTTCGTCCGTCGTCCCGCTGGCGAACGTGCTGATCGCCCTCATCAAGAACACCACGGTCGCGGCCGCCATCGGTGTCGCCGAGGCGGCGGTACTGATGAAGGAGATGATCGAGAACGAGGCCCAGCTGCTGCTGATCGCGGGGATCATCGCGTTCGGCTTCGTGGTTCTGACGCTGCCGACCGGTCTGATCCTCGGTTGGGTGGGCAAGAAGGTGGCGGTGAAGCGATGAGTTCCGTTCTGTACGACGCCCAGGGCCCCCGGGCCAAGCGGCGCAACGCCGTCCTCACAGTGGTCTTCGTGGCCGCAGCCGCGGCCCTGCTGTGGTGGGTGTTCAGCACCCTCAAGGACAAGGGTCAGCTGGAGTGGGCCCTGTGGGAGCCGTTCTTCTCCGGCACCGAGGCCTGGTCCACCTACATCTGGCCGGGTCTGCTGAACACGCTGAAGGCGGCCGCCCTGGCGGTGATCATCGCGATGCCGCTCGGCGCGGTCCTCGGCATCGCCCGCCTTTCGGACCATGTGTGGGTCCGGGTCCCGGCCGCGGTCGTGGTCGAGTTCTTCCGGTCCATCCCCGTGCTGGTCCTGATGATCTTCGGCCTCGCCCTGTTCGCCGAGTACACCAACGTCAGCTCCGACGACCGTCCGCTCTACGCGGTCGTCACCGGCCTGGTGCTGTACAACGCCTCCGTCCTCGCGGAGATCGTCCGCGCGGGCATCCTGGCCCTGCCCAAGGGCCAGTCCGAGGCGGCGCAGGCGATAGGTCTGCGCAAGGGGCAGCTGATGCGCCTGATCCTCCTGCCGCAGGCGGTCACCGCGATGCTCCCGGCCATCGTGAGCCAGCTCGTCGTCATCGTGAAGGACACCGCGCTCGGCGGCGCCGTCCTCACCTACTCCGAGCTTCTTTCCTCGGCGAACACGATGAGCGGCTACTACGGCGCGAACATCATCGCCAGCTTCACGGTCGTGGCTGTCATCTTCATCGCCCTCAACTTCGCCCTCACCTCGTTCGCGAGCTGGCTGGAGCGCCGGCTGCGCCGGGCCAAGAAGTCCACAGGCGCGGTCGTGGGCGCGGACAACGCGCAGATCCCCGGAACGACTGGGACCGGTGCCGGAGGCACCGTCTGACACTCGGTCAACCCGGATGACATACTCAGGGGCAGTGGCATGATCGCCACTGCCCCTGGTCACTTGACGCAAGCACCGGCAATGGGTTGCATACGTTCTGTGATCGTGCACCCTGCTCCAACTTCGTGTTCACCTACGTCCCTCGGGGCGTCACGACGGGCAGGGGGCGCCGCGCCGTGGACCCGGTGATCGTCGTCGGAGCGGGGCCCGTCGGGCTCACGCTCGCCTTGGCGCTGGCGCGTCAGGAGGTGCCGTGCGTGGTCCTCGACGAGGGGCCGGGCAAGGACGAACCCCGTGCGTCGCGCACCGTGGTCCTCCGCGAGGACACCACCGCCCTCATCGAACGGCTGACCGGCGTCCCCCTGGACCGGATCGGCGCCCACTGGGCCGGATGGCGGTCGGTGCGGCGCAAGCAGGTGATGCGCGAGGTCTTTTTCGACGGCACCGAGCCCGTCCCGCTGCACATCGCCCAGCACGAGCTGACCGGCGCCCTGCGCGCGGCCCTCGCGGGCGAACCGCTCGTCAAGGTCGCGGTGGAGAGCCGGCTCGACGGCATGGAGCAGGAGTCCTCGGGCGTCACGGCCCACACCCGCGGCCCCAAGGGCACGTGGTGGCGCGGCAGTTACCTCGTCGGCTGCGACGGCCCCCGCTCGACCGTGCGCAAGCTCCAGGACATCCGCTTCCCCGGCCGTACGGCGGTGGAACGTCACGCCGTCGCCGCACTGCGGACGGAACTGCCCTGGTACAACGAGGCGTTGCTGCACCGCATGCCGCCGTGGCGCACGTCGGGCCCCTCGGCCGGCGAGGTCACCGCTCGCCCCCTGCCGGACGGCGTCTGGCGTCTGGACTGGCTCCTGCCGCCCGGCAAGGACCTGGTCACGCCCGAGCTGCTGCTGGCCCGCATCCGGGAGACCCTGGCGGGTTGGTCGGGCGGCACGACCCCGCCGTACGAGCTCCTGGACACCGGTGTGCACACCGTCCACCACCGGCTGGCCCGCCGCTGGCGCGCCGACCGCGTCTTCCTGGCGGGGGACGCGGCGCACCTCCACGGCTCCCTGGGCACGCACGGGCTGGACGAGGGCCTGCGGGACGCCGACAACCTCGCCTGGAAGCTGGCCCTGGCCTGGCACCACGGGCCGCACGAGGCACTCCTCGACAGCTACCAGACCGAACGCCGGGCGATCGTGGCGGCCCGGCTCCGCGCAGCCGACCAGGCCCTGCCGCTGCTGCGCGGCGGCGGAGGTCTGCGCTCCTACGTGCCCGGCTCGGCCCGGGGCCACGACTCGCTCCTCACGGACGGCCATTTGGGGCACGGCCAGCTGGGGGCGCCGGGGGCGTACGCCGACTCGCCGCTCGCGCCTCCACCTCTCGAAGGAGAGGTCCCGGTCCGGACATCGCCCGGCTCGTCGGTCATCGACGTACGGGTCACAGCGGAGGACGGCACCTTCGTCCGGCTGCGGGACCGGCTCGGCCGCGGTGCGCTGCTCGTCGTGCTGATCGCCCCCGGCACGGGCGTGTGGGAGCGCAGGCACTGGGTGAGCGCCGGCATCATGCCCCAGCTCGCCGCCGCGGTCACGGCATTGCCGCACCACGCCGAACTGCTGGTCGCCGAGAGCTATCCGGGCGCCGCCGCGCACACGGTCCTCCTGGTACGGCCAGACGGGCATCTCGTGACCGCGCTGGGCGGGGTGCGCCCGGCCGATCTGTACACGGCGGCCGAGGCCGCGTTGGGAGGACCGGTCAAGGCGCAGGCGGAGGCCGGTGCCGCGGCCGGCTCGCGCTGATCTCGGGTACCGGAGGGGGCGTGCTCTCTGTCACAGTGCGTCCGCATGGTGACAGTGAGTTGACCTGCCCGGACGGTCGTGGTGTACTCCGGTGCGTGACCGACACCTGTGTGCGCCTGTGGCGGAGGGTCCATATGGACCTCCTCCGCTATGCGGGCTGCGTGTGTCGCCCGTCCTGCTGACTTCGCATCCTTTCTTTCCTCCGCGCGCGCCGCGCTCTTCATGCCGGCCGACGCGCCTCCCGTGCGAACCCGCATCAGGACCTCCAGGACGGCACCCGTGTCTGTATCCCCCTCCGCATCTCCCTCTGTCTCCACGTCCGTCTCCTCCGCCTCTTCCGGGCCCACCCAGGCCGACCTCTTCGACTTCGTCCGTCGTACGGCCGCCGACACCGAGCTGATCGACTCCCTGCCGCTCGACCCCGAAGGCCGTACCTGGGTGCGGCTGGAGGGGCCCGGCGGCAGTGAGGCCTGGCTGATCGGCTGGCCGCCCGGCACGGGCACCGGCTGGCACGACCACGCCGACTCCGTCGGGGCCTTTCTGACCGCCTCGGGCGAGCTCAAGGAGAACTCACTCGCCACGCGGCTGCCCACCGACGGCTGGAAGACCCTGGAGCTCTCCGACGGTGTGGACCGGGAACGCCGGCTGTCGTCGGGCCAGGGCCGCGCCTTCGGCCGGCACCACGTCCACGAGGTGCTCAACGAGTCCCCCGAGCAGCACGCGATCTCCGTCCACGCCTACTACCCGCCCCTGCCGCAGATCCGCCGCTACAGCCGCAGCGGGCCGATCCTCCGGCTCGAGCAGGTGGAGCGGCCGGAGGACTGGCAGTGAGCGCCATACACGAGCCGGTGAGCGGCAGCGGCAGCGGCGACGTCCAGCCTCCCGTCGGTATCGACCAGTTGCTGGAGCGGGTACGGGCGGGCTACGAGCGGATCGAGCCACAGAAGGCGTACGAGGCCGCCGAGGGCGGTGACGCGCTGCTGGTGGACATCCGCTACGCGGCGCTGCGCGAGCGCGACGGCCTCATCCCCGGCGCGCTCGTCGTCGAGCGCAACGAGCTGGAGTGGCGTCTCGACCCGCAGGGCAGCCACCGTGCCGCCGAGGCCACAAGCCACTCCCTGCGTGTCGTCGTGATCTGCAACGAGGGCTACGCCTCGAGCCTGGCGGCTCAGTCCCTGCACCAGCTGGGTCTGCACCGGGCCACCGACCTGGTCGGCGGGTTCCAGGCGTGGAAGGCGTCGGGGCTTCCGGTCGTGTGATCACACCGGAGACTCGAACCGCTCGTCTCGAAACCGCTTGTCCCGGATGCGTTCGTCCCCTGACCGCGCGTCTCAGAACTGTTCTTCCCCGAGAAAGTCCGGGTCCTCGCCCTCCTCCTCCAGCGCCTGCCGGACCACGCGCAGGGCGATGCCCTCGGAGTAGCCCTTGCGGGCGAGCATGCCCGCGAGGCGCCGGAGCCGTTTGTCGCGGTCGAGCCCACGGGTGGAGCGGAGCTTGCGCTCGACGAGTTCACGCGCGGTCGCCTCTTCCTGCTCGGGCTCGAGCTGGGAGACGGCCTCGTCGATCAGCGTGGAGTCGACGCCCTTGGTCCGCAGCTCCCGGGCGAGCGCACGCCGCGCCAGCCCCCGGCCGTGGTGGCGGGACTCCACCCAGGCGTCCGCGAAGGCGCTGTCGTTGATGAGGCCGACCTCTTCCAGCCTCGACAGCACCTCCTCGGCGGCGTCGTCCGGGATCTGCCGCTTGCGCAGGGCGTCGGCGAGTTGCTTGCGGGTCCGCGGGGTCCCGGTGAGCAGGCGCAGGCAGATCGCCCGAGCCTGCTCGACCGGGTCCCCTGGAGGCTCCCCCTGCTCGGCCCTCGACGAAGAGGGGGAGCCTCCGTCTTCGGTAATCACCTCACCGAAGCCCTGCCGGCGGCGTCCACGCCCACGACGCGCCCCGCCGTCACGCGAGCCGCCCCTGCGTGAACCCTCCCTTCGTGCACCGCCTCCGCGTGAGCCTGCGCCGGGCGAGTCGCTGTCGTCGGAGCCGCCCCCGTACGGCCCCTCGTCCTCCCCGTACGGCCCGCCGGTCCCGTACTCGCCGTCACCGTCCACGGCCGAGCCCGCGTCGTCTCCGGTGCCCCTCCCCCGTGGGGCACCGGAGGCGGCGTACTCGTACTCCGCCCAGTCGGTTCGTCGTGTCACGGGTCAGCTCTTGGCTGTGGCGGCCTTGGACTTGGCGGTCTTGGCCGCTGCCGGGGCGGGCACCGCGGGCGCGGCGTCGGCCGGAGCGGCGGAGACCGCGGCGTCCGTGCCCGGCTCGGCGGCCGGCTCCTCGGGACGCACGCCGACGCCCAGCTTCTCCTTGATCTTCTTCTCGATCTCGTTGGCCAGGTCGGGGTTGTCCTTCAGGAAGTTGCGCGCGTTCTCCTTGCCCTGGCCGAGCTGGTCGCCCTCGTACGTGTACCAGGCGCCGGCCTTGCGGACGAAGCCGTGCTCCACGCCCATGTCGATCAGACCGCCCTCACGGCTGATGCCCTGGCCGTAGAGGATGTCGAACTCGGCCTGCTTGAAGGGCGGCGCGACCTTGTTTTTGACGACCTTGCAGCGGGTGCGGTTGCCGACCGCCTCCGTGCCGTCCTTCAAGGTTTCGATGCGGCGGATGTCGATGCGCACCGAGGCGTAGAACTTCAGCGCCCGGCCACCGGTCGTGGTCTCCGGGGAGCCGAACATCACGCCGATCTTCTCGCGGAGCTGGTTGATGAAGATCGCGGTGGTCTTGGACTGGTTGAGCGCGCTGGTGATCTTCCGCAGGGCCTGGCTCATCAGACGGGCCTGCAGACCCACGTGGCTGTCGCCCATCTCGCCCTCGATCTCCGCGCGCGGGACGAGCGCGGCGACGGAGTCGATGACGATGAGGTCGAGGGCACCGGAGCGGACCAGCATGTCCACGATCTCCAGGGCCTGCTCGCCGTTGTCCGGCTGGGACAGGATCAGGTTGTCGATGTCGACGCCGAGCTTCTTCGCGTACTCGGGGTCGAGGGCGTGCTCCGCGTCGACGAAGGCGACCTGGCCGCCGGACTTCTGCGCGTTCGCCACCGCGTGCAGGGTCAGGGTCGTCTTGCCCGAGGACTCCGGGCCGTAGATCTCCACGACACGGCCGCGCGGCAGGCCGCCGACGCCGAGGGCCACGTCGAGGGCGGTCGACCCGGTCGAGATGACCTCGATGGGCTCCTTCGTCCGGTCACCCATGCGCATGACCGCGCCCTTGCCGAATTGCCGTTCAATCTGTGCGAGCGCGGCATCCAGGGCCTTCTCGCGGTCGGTTCCTGCCATGGGTTCCACCCGATTTGCTTGAGTCGATCGCTTCACGTCAAAGACGCTAACGCCTGCCACTGACAATGCGCCCCGACGCACGTCCGGCCTGTGGATAACTCGGGCACTTCTCTACCCAAAGTACGTCGAAATGCCCTTCGTTGAGCTTCGCCGGTGCAGCCATGAGAATGGATGTTCGATTTTCGTGTCAAGCGCACCGCGACTCTGCTGTTGACCTTGCCGCAAGGGCAGACCGCACCCTTCTGTCCATGACCAGTGACGAGGATGCCCTCCTTGCGGAGCAGATGGCCTACTACCGCGCGGGTGCGGACGAGTACGACCGGCCCTACGCGGAGCGCGAGGAGCTGCGGCGGCTCCTGGCCATGGTCGAGGACCTCCCGGTCAGCGGGGACGTGCTGGAGCTGGCCTGCGGAACGGGTCAGTGGACCGCGTTGCTCGCCGCCCGGGCGCGCTCGGTGACGGCTGTCGATGTCGCCGCCGAGGTGCTGGCTGCCGCCCGAGCGCGCACATCCGCCCCCAACATCCGGTTCGTCCAGGCCGATGTGCTCCAGTGGCGGCCGTCGCGGCGCTACGACACGGTGTTCTTCGCCTTCTGGCTCTCCCACGTCCCGCCGACGCGGTTGCCCGCCTTCTGGGACACCCTCGCCGACATACTGACGCCGGGCGGCAGAGTGGTGTTCGTGGACGACGGTCCCGCCGCCGCCGCGGACGAGGAGGGCGTCACGGACGGACCCGTTCCCACGGTGCTGCGCCGGCTCGACGACGGCAGCCGGTACCGCGTGGTGAAGGTGTTCCACGAGGCCCGGGCACTCACGGACCACCTCACGACGCTGGGATGGACGGCCCGCGTCGAGACCGTGGACGGAAGCATCGTCGGCGTCGCACGACCGCCGGCCGCTCCTGCCTGACCGCCGCTCGGTCCGTCGGCCGACGAGATCAGGCCGAGTCCTGTCCGGGCCCGCCGTCCTCCGGCCGATGTGTCCCTGGCCGCCGTGCCCACAGCCGCCTGGTGCGCGCTATCAGGCCCGGCCCCTCCCCCCGCCAGCGATGGCCGTGCACGCGCGGGTCGTCCGTGACGTCGTAGCGCTTCACGTACGCCCCCAGGAAGGCCTGGAGCGTGGCGACGGCGGGGATGGCGATCAGCGCGCCTACTGCGCCGAGGAGCGCGGTGCCCGCGATGACCGAGCCGAAGGCGACGGCGGGGTGGATGTCGACGGTCTTCGAGGTCAGCTTGGGCTGCAGCACGTAGTTCTCGAACTGCTGGTAGACCACGACGAAGATCAGCACCCACAGCGCGTACCAGGGATCCACCGTGAACGCGATCAGCATGGGCAGGGCGCCCGCGAGATACGTGCCGATGGTGGGGATGAACTGCGACACCAGGCCCACCCACACCGCGAGCACGGGGGCGTAGGGCACGTCCAGCATCTGCAGCAGGACGAAGTGCGCCGCGCCTGAGATCAGCGCCATCAGGCCGCGCGAGTAGATGTAGCCGCCGGTCTTGATCACTGCGATCTCCCAGGCGCGCAGCACCTCGGCCTGCCGGGCGGGCGGCAGGACGGAGCAGAGCGCGCGGCGCAGCCGGGGACCGTCCGCGGCGAAGTAGAACGAGAACAGCGCGATCGTCAGCAGCTGGAAGAGGCCCCCGAGAACCTGGGCGGACACGTCCAGGACGCCCGTGGCGCTGTTCTGCACGTAGTTGCGCAGCCAGTCGGAGCGGAGCACACCCTCCTGGATGTCCACGCGCTTCAGGTCGGTCTTGAAGTGTGTGTTGATCCAGTTGATGACGGAGTCGAGGTACTCCGGGAAGCCCTCGATCATCTTGATGATCTGGTCCGCGAGGATGGAGCCGAGCAGGGTGACGAAACCCGCCGACACGACCACCACGCCGATGAAGACAATGAACGCGGCCAGGCCTCTGCGGATGCCGCGTGAGGCCATCCAGCCCACCGCCGGTTCGATGGCGAGCGCCAGGAAGAACGCGATGAGGATGTTGATCAGCAGGCCGGTGACCTGGTGAAAGGCCCAGCTGCCCAGCTGGAACGCGGCGACGAGGGCGAGCGCGAGCACCATGGCGCGCGGCAGCCAGCGCGGCATGCGGCCGTTGGGCCCGGTGGTTCCGCCGGCGGCGGGGGGCCCGGTCGGCGGCGTCGTACCGAACGGGGAGGACTGCTGGGCTGCCTGCCCGCTCTCGTCAGTGGGTGCCACGGACTAAGTCTCACCCACGCCACCGACAGCCGTCTGCCCGCCTGCGATCTTCGTGACCCGGCAGCGATCTTTTGACCGTTCAACTGTTCGCTCGACCGGTCAAGGACCTCCGCGGCGGGTCG
The DNA here is from genome assembly GCF_053643595.1 of Streptomyces sp. NPDC055506. Classification (NCBI taxonomy): domain Bacteria; kingdom Bacillati; phylum Actinomycetota; class Actinomycetes; order Kitasatosporales; family Streptomycetaceae; genus Streptomyces; species Streptomyces sp. NPDC055506. The sequence goes on from NZ_JBSHKH010000078.1 coordinate 9,203, forward strand.
GTCAGCGCCTCCCCGGACCGGTCGGTCAGCGCCTCTCCCGGGGCACGTCCATCACCCCGCAGACCACCTGCCAGACCTCTTTGGCGTCCCAGCCGGCCGCCAGCGCCTCGTGCACGGTGCGCCCGCCGAGCTCCGACATCACGTGGTCGCGCGCGAAGGTGTCGGCGTAGCCCGGACCGAAGTGCTCCGCCATCCGCTGCCAGAAGACCGTCAACCGCATGACTCCAGTATCCCGCCCCTGGGGGTGGGCCTGAGCCAGGACCGCCTGCCGGCGCCGCTTTCCGCCCTACGGTCTGACCCATGGCCGAAACAGGAGCTTCCACACTCCCCCCGACGCCCCCGCCGCACAGCCCTGTCTCGCGCGCGGAGCGGTTCGTCTGGCTCACCGCGCGCGTGCTGGAGCAGCGCCTCTTCGCCCACCACTTCCGTGGCGCCGCCGCCGACCCGGTGGAGACGGCGCTGGACGCCTACCGCAATGAGGACGGCGGGTACGGCCACGCGCTGGAGCCCGAGCTGCGCGGTCCCGTCAGCCGGCCGCCGCACACCGCCCACGCCCTGCGCGTCCTGGACGCCGTGGGGCGCTGCGCCGGCCAGCGCGTGGAACGCGTGTGCCGCTACCTGACCTCCGTCTCCACGGCGGAGGGCGCGCTCCCGGCGGTCCGTCCCAGCGGGCGCGGCTACCCGGCGGCCCCCTGCGTGCCGGTCGTGGCCGACCCGCCCGGCGACCTCCTGTCCACCGGGCCGGTGGTGGGGTTGCTGCACCGCAACGAGGTGTGGCACGCCTGGCTGTTCCGGGCCACGGACTTCTGCTGGCAGGCGGTCGAGTCCCTCGATAAGCCGCACCCCTACGAGATCGAGGCCGCCGTGACCTTCCTGGACTCCGCTCCCGACCGCGCGCGTGCGGAGGCGGCCGCCGACCGCCTGGGCCGCCTGGTACGCGCACAGGGCCTCGTGGCCCTGGACCCCGACCACCTGGGCGCGTATCCGGTCTCCCCCGGCTATGCCTCCGGCGAGCACCATTTCCCGTACGACTACGCGAGGACTCCGCGCTCCCTCGCGCGCGCGTGGTTCACGGACGACGAGATGACCCGCTCCCTGGACCACCTCGCGGCCCAGCAGCAGGAGGACGGCGGCTGGCCCGTCCGATGGCGCCACCGGGCCCCGGCCCCCGCCCTGGAGGCCGGCCCGGTCGTGACGATCGAGGCCCTGCGCACCCTCAGCGCCTACGGCCGCACCATCGAGTGATCACCACGCCCCTATGGCCCGCACCCCCGCGGTCACCACCACGGCCGCGGCGACGACGACCAGGAACGGGGCGCGCAGCACGAGCGCCACGGCCGCTGCTCCGAGCCCGGCGGCCCGCGCGTCCAGCACCAGCGTCTGCCCGTCGGCGAAGGTCTGCTCGGCCGTGAGGGCCGCCAGCAGCGCGACGGGCAGCAACGCGGCGAGGCGTTGGACAAGGGGCCGTTCGAGAGTCCCCGTGGGCACCAGGAGCCCGGCCAGCTTGACGGCGTAGCACCCGAGGACGGTCACACCGATGGCGATCCAGACGTTCACGCGTCGTCCTCCCGGGAAGCAGGCGCGGACGTAGGTGCCCCGTTGCGCCGGCCGTCCGCCCAGAGGACGATCGGCGCCGCCAGCGCGGCCAGCAGCACGGGCACGCCGGCGGGCAGTACGGGCAGCAGCCCGAGCCCCAGCACCACGGCCAGCCCGGCGACGGCCCGCTCGGTGCCGGTCCTCAGCATCGGCGCGAGCAGCGCCAGAAACACCGCGGGTCCGGCGGCGTCCAGCCCCCACGCGCCGGTGTCCCCGATGGCACCTGCGCCCAGGGCGCCGAGCAGCGTGGTGAGGTTCCACAGGATGTAGAGGGTCAGCCCGGTCACGACGAATCCGATTCGCGCACCGCGCCGCGTGGGCTGTGCGAGCGCGACGGCGGTCGTCTCGTCGATCACCCAATGGGCGGCGAACGGCCGCACCGCGCGCGGGAGGGCGAGCAGCTGCGACAGCCGCAGGCCGTAGAAGGCGTTCCGCACGCCCAGGAAGAACGCCCCGGCAGCCGCCGTGAACGGGCTGCCTCCTGCCGCGAGCGCGCCCACGAGGGCGAACTGGGAGGCCCCGGTGAACACCAGAAGGCTGAGCGCACACGTCTGCAACAGCGTGAGTCCGCTGCCGGCCGACGTCACTCCGAAGGCGAACCCGGACAGCCCGACGGCCACCCCGACGCCCAGTGCGTCCCGTACGACGGCCCGGTCCGCTTTCCCACCGGTCCCTGTATCTCTGAGAACTGTCCGATCCACCACGCCCCGCACGCTACGAGCAGCCACTACCGCAGGTCTTGTACGTTCTTGCGCTCCCGCTGATAGGCCCCCGGAGGCACCCCGACGATCCGGCTGAAGTGCCGGTTGAGATGCGGCTGATCGGTGAACCCCACGGCGACGGCGACCTCGGACGGCGGCGTCCCGAGGTCCAGCAGCCGCCGCGCCCGCCGGACCCGCGCGTCCGTGAGCCACGCGTGCGGCGGCATCCCGTAGGCGTTGCGAAAGGCCCGCAGCAGTGCGAACGGACTGGTCCCGAGATCGGCCGCCAGCTGCTCCAGAGTCGGCGGCAGCGCCATCCGCTCCTCCAGCACACCGCGCGCGCGTGCCGCGATCCGGATCCCGGCGGTCCGCACCTCCCGCCGCGGCATGGGCCCGCCGTTCAGCCGCAGCAGCCTGGTCACGGCGACCCGCAGCAGCGTGTCCGCGGCCAAGGCGTTGCCCTCGTCGGCCGCCCGCAGCACCTTGTGCACCAGAGCGCCGGCGTACGGATCGTCGACCACCGGACTGACGAACCCCGGCGTCCCCCGCAGCGCCGTCGTCTCTGCCGCGATCTCCGTCACCACGTCGACCGACGGATACACCGCCCCGTACCGCCACCCCTCGGGCACACCGGCCCGCCCGGTGTGCGGAGTATCGGGATTCACCAGCGCGAGAGCGCCCGCCCCGGCGTACTGATCGCCCCCGCCGTGGTGGAACACCTCCACCCCGTCGGCTATGGCGGCGATCACGAAGTTCTCGTGCGTGTGCCGGACGAACGTCTTCCGCACGTACCGGGCCCGCAGGAGATCCACCCCGGGCAGCTCGTCGTACTGCCAGTGCCGCGCGCGCTCCGTCATACGGCCATTGTCCGCCGCCCCGCCCCGGCTCACCGGTCACCCCTCTCCGGCGCCGTCTCCGTCTCCGCCGTCTCCATCCCCGGCACCGACACCGCTGGCGAAGGCGCCCTGGCCAAGCCGCCACAGGCCCCGTTGTCAGTGCCGAGGTGCACGATGGACGCATGCCCAGCAATGCGCACCGAGCCCTGGACGGCTTCTCACCCGCGACCCGCGCCTGGTTCACGGGTGCCTTCCCCGCGCCCACCACCGCCCAGGCCGGTGCGTGGCAGGCCATCCACGAGGGCTCGGACGTGCTGGTCGTCGCCCCCACCGGCTCCGGCAAGACCCTGGCCGCCTTCCTGGCCGCCCTGGACCAGCTCGCCTCGACCCCTCCCCCCGCCGATCCCAAGAAGCGCTGCCGGGTCCTGTACGTCTCGCCACTGAAGGCCCTGGCCGTGGACGTCGAGCGCAACCTCCGCAGTCCCCTGACCGGCATCCGCCAGGAATCCGTGCGGATGGGCCTGCCCGAGCCCGAGGTCAAGGTGGGCCTCCGCTCGGGCGACACCCCGGCCGCCGAGCGCCGCTCCCTGGCCACCCGCCCGCCGGACATCCTGATCACGACCCCCGAGTCGCTGTTCCTGATGCTCACGTCCGCCACGCGCGACGCGCTGACCGGTATCGAAACGGTGATCCTCGACGAGGTGCACGCGGTCGCCGGCACCAAGCGCGGCGCCCACCTGGCCCTCTCCCTGGAGCGGCTGGACGATCTCCTGCCGAAGCCGGCCCGCCGCATCGGCCTCTCTGCGACGGTCCGTCCGGTCGACGAGGTGGCCCGCTTCCTGTCCCCCCAGCGCAAGGTGGAGATCGTCCAGCCGGAGTCGGGCAAGGAGTTCGACCTGTCCGTCGTCGTCCCGGTCGAGGACCTGGGCGAGCTGGGCGGGTCCCCCGTGTCCGACGGCTCGGAGGGCGCCGAGCGCCCGTCGATCTGGCCGCACGTCGAGGAGCGGATCGCCGACCTCGTCCAGTCTCACCGCTCCACGATCGTCTTCGCGAACTCCCGGCGCCTCGCGGAGCGCCTGTGCAACCGCCTGAACGAGATCGCGTACGAGCGGGCCACCGGCGAGCCTCTCGACGTGCACCACTCCCCCGCCGAGCTGATGGGCGGCTCGGGAGCCGCCCAGGGCGCGCCCCAGGTTATCGCCCGTGCCCACCACGGCTCGGTCTCCAAGGAACAGCGCGCCCTGGTCGAGGAGGACCTCAAAGCCGGCCGGCTGCCCGCGGTGGTGGCCACCTCCAGCCTGGAGCTGGGCATCGACATGGGCGCGGTGGACCTGGTCGTCCAGGTCGAATCCCCGCCCTCGGTCGCCTCCGGCCTCCAGCGGGTGGGCCGCGCGGGCCACCAGGTGGGCGCGGTCTCCACCGGCGTCGTCTTCCCCAAGTACCGGGGCGACCTGGTCCAGGCGGCGGTGGTCACCGAGCGCATGCGCACCGGCGCCATCGAGTCCCTCAGGGTCCCCGCCAACCCCCTGGACGTCCTGGCCCAGCAGGTCGTCGCCATGACCGCTCTGGACACCTGGCAGTTCGACGACCTGCTGGCAGCGGTCCGCCGGGCCGCCCCCTTCGCCTCACTGCCCGAGTCCGCCTTCACGGCGGTGCTCGACATGCTCGCGGGGCGCTACCCGTCCGACGCATTCGCCGAGCTTCGCCCGCGCGTGGTGTGGGACCGCGTCACCGGCGAGATCACCGGCCGCCCCGGCGCCCAGCGCCTCGCCGTCACCTCCGGCGGCACGATCCCCGACCGCGGCCTCTTCGGTGTCTTCCTCGCGGGCGCCGATCCCAAGAAGGGCGGCGGCCGGGTCGGCGAGCTCGACGAGGAGATGGTCTACGAGTCCCGCGTAGGCGACGTCTTCACTCTCGGCACGAGTTCCTGGCGTATCGAGGACATCACCCGCGACCGCGTCCTGGTCTCCCCCGCCCCGGGCGTGCCGGGCCGCCTGCCCTTCTGGAAGGGCGACCAGCTGGGCCGCCCGCTCGAACTGGGCCGGGCGCTGGGCGCGTTCCTGCGCGAGGTCGGTTCGCTGCCCAAGGACGACGCCCGCCTCCGTCTGCTCGCCGCGGGCCTGGACGCCTGGGCGGCGGACAATGTGCTCTCGTATCTGGAGGAGCAGCGCGAGGCCTGCGGCCATGTCCCGGACGACCGGACGATCGTCGTGGAGCGCTTCCGCGACGAGCTCGGCGACTGGCGGGTGGTGGTGCACTCCCCCTTCGGCGCCCAGGTGCACGCCCCGTGGGCGCTCGCGCTCGGCGCCAAGCTCTCCGAGCGGTACGGCATGGACGCGCAGGTCATGCACGCCGACGACGGCATCGTGCTGCGCCTGCCGGACGCCGACCTGATGGGCCTGGACCTGCTGGACCAGGAACCGGTCAAGATGGGCCGGGAGTACGACGCCGATCAGGCCCCCGTGGGCGCCGCCGACGTGGTCTTCGACAAGGGCGAGGTCGACCAGGTCGTCACCGACCAGGTGGGCAGCTCGGCCCTGTTCGCGTCCCGCTTCCGCGAGTGCGCCGCCCGCGCGCTGCTCCTGCCGCGCCGCAACCCCGGCAAGCGCACGCCTCTGTGGCAACAACGGCAGCGCGCCTCCCAGCTCTTGCAGGTGGCGAGCGAGTTCGGCTCGTTCCCGATCGTCCTGGAGGCGGTCCGCGAGTGCCTCCAGGACGTCTTCGACGTCCCCGGGCTCGTCGAGCTGATGGGCGACCTGGAGTCCCGCAAGGTGCGCCTCGTCGAGGTCACCACTGCCGAACCCTCTCCCTTCGCGCGTTCCCTCCTCTTCGGCTACGTCGCCCAGTTCCTGTACGAGGGCGACTCCCCGCTCGCCGAGCGCCGCGCCGCCGCCCTGTCGCTGGACTCCCGGCTGCTGGCCGAGCTGCTGGGCCAGGCGGAGCTGCGCGAGCTGCTCGACGCGGAGGTGCTGACCGAGCTGGAGCGCGAGCTTCAGTGGCTCACCGAGGACCGTCGCGCCAAGGACGCCGAAGGTGTCGCGGACCTCCTCCGCCTCCTCGGCCCGCTCACGGACGCCGAACTGGCCGAGCGGGGCGCCGAACCCCAGTGGGCTCAGGAGCTGGCCGGCGCCCGCCGTGCCATCCGGGTCCGGATCGCGGGCGGAGACCACTGGGCGGCGATCGAGGACGCGGGCCGGCTGCGCGACGCCCTGGGCACGGCCCTGCCGGTCGGTGTCCCGGAAGCGTTCACGGAGCCCGTCAAGGATCCGCTCGGCGACCTCCTCGCGCGCTACGCCCGCACCCACGGCCCGTTCACCTCGGCCACGGCGGCGGCCCGCTTCGGCCTGGGCGTGGCCGTCACCGAGGGCGCCCTGCAGCGGCTCAGCGCGGCGGGCCGGATCGTCCAGGGCGAGTTCCACCCGGCCGGGATCGGCCAGGAGTGGTGCGACGCGGCCGTGCTGCGCCGGCTGCGCCGCCGCTCCCTGGCCGCCCTGCGGCACGAGCTGGAGCCGGTGGCGCCCGCCGCGCTGGCCCAGTTCCTCCCTCAGTGGCAGCACATCGGCAAGGGGCACTCCCTGCGCGGCATCGACGGGCTGGTGCGCGCCATCGAGCAGGTGCAGGGCGCGTCCGTTCCCGCCTCCGCCCTGGAAAAGCTCGTCCTGCCCTCCCGGGTCGTGAACTACACCCCGGGGATGCTGGACGAGCTCACCGCCGCGGGCGAGGTGGTGTGGGCAGGGGCCGGTTCGCTCCCCGGCAAGGACGGCTGGGTCTCCCTCTACCTGGCGGACGCGGCTCCACTGCTCCTGCCGCCCCCGCACCCCTTGGAGCTGACCGCCCTCCACCAGTCCGTCCTGGACACCCTCTCCGGCGGCTACGGCCTGTTCTTCCGCCAGATCGCCGACCAGGTCCGCGCCACCACCCACCCCGACGCCACCGATCCCCAGCTGGCCGACGTGCTCTGGGACCTGGCCTGGTCCGGCCGCCTGACGAACGACACGCTCACCCCCATGCGGTCCCTGCTCGGCTCGGGCCGTACCGCCGGCTCCACGGCCCACCGGGCCAAGCGCGCCGTCCCACGCGGCCGGTACGGCTCCCTGACGGCCGCGGCCCGCCCCGCCGCGTCCCGCTCCGGTCCGCCGACGGTCGCCGGCCGCTGGTCCCTGCTGCCGTCCCACGAGCCGGACCCCACGGTGCGGGCCCACGCCCTCGCCCGCACCCTCCTCGACCGGCACGGCGTGGTGACCAGGGGCGCGGTCTCGGCGGAGGGCGTCGAGGGCGGGTTCTCGGCGACGTACCGCGTCCTGTCGGTCTTCGAGGAGAGCGGCCAGGCCCGCCGCGGCTATGTGGTGGAGGGGCTCGGCGCGGCTCAGTTCGCGATGGACGGCGCCGTGGACCGCCTGCGCGCGGTGTCCAACGCCCGTGACCGCGGCCAGGACCTGCCCGGCCCTCCTGCGGGCCCGGACCTCGATCCGTTCCCGGCCCATGACTTCGCCGAACCGGACGACGCGCCCGGCTCCAACGGCCACACCGACGATCCCGGCCCCGACGGCTTCCCCGACTTCGGCCCCGCCTACGACACCCCGGCACCCCAGCCGTCCCCGGGCGACTACGTCTCGCCTCGCGACTACCCCCCGCAGGCCGCCCCGCCCTGGCAGAACGGCGGACGCGCGGCGTACGACGCCGGCTTCCCGGGCCGCCGTACCCGCCCGGACCCCGCGTCCAGGGCCGTCGTCCTCGCCGCCGCCGATCCGGCGAACGCGTACGGCGCGGCTCTGGCCTGGCCCGAGCCCCCGACCGGTGCCGGGCACAAGCCGGGCCGCAAGGCGGGCTCCCTGGTGGTGCTCGTCGAGGGCGAGCTGACGCTCTACATGGAGCGCGGCGGCAAGACCTTGCTGGCCTGGGCCGCCGATCCGGACGGCGCCCCCAGCGACGACCCCCGCCTGCGCGCCGCGGCTGAGGCACTCGCCGCGGCCGCCCGCGCGGGCTCCCTCGGCACGGTCACGGTGGAGCGGGTCAACGGCACCCAGGCTCTGACCTCCCCCATCGGCACCCTCCTGGAAGGAGCGGGCTTCATCGCCACACCCCGCGGTCTCCGCCTCCGCGCCTGACCGCCTGCCGCCACACCCGCGGTCCCCGCCTCCGCGCCTGACGCCTTCCCCCACACCCCGCGGTCTCCGCCCTCGCGCCTGACGCCTTCCCCACACCCCGCCCCGCCCCGCCCTCGTGCCACCCTTGACCCATGCCCGAAGGTGACACGGTCTGGCAGACCGCGAAGCGGCTGCACGGGGCCCTCGCGGGCAAGGTGCTGACCCGCAGCGACCTGCGGGTGCCCCGGTTCGCCACGGCCGACCTCACGGGCCGTACGGTCCTCGACGTCACCCCGCGCGGCAAGCACCTCCTGACCCGCGTGGAGGGCGGTCTGACGCTGCACTCCCATCTGCGGATGGACGGCTCCTGGAAGGTCTACGCGAACGGCCGGCGGTGGACCGGCGGTCCCGGCCACCAGATCCGCGCGATCCTCGCGAACGCCGACAGCACGGCCGTCGGCTACCGCCTCCCCGTCCTGGAACTCCTGCGCACCACCGACGAGCACCGCGCGGTGGGCCACCTCGGTCCGGATCTCCTCGGCCCGGACTGGGATCCCGAGCGGGCCCTCACCCATGTCCTCCAGGACCCCGCCCGCCCTCTCGGCGAGGCCCTGCTCGACCAGCGCAACCTCGCCGGCATCGGCAATGTCTACAAGAGCGAGCTCTGCTTCCTGCTCGGCGTCACCCCCTGGCTCCCCGTGGGCGACCTGCCCGCCGAACGCGCCTCGAAGCTGCCCGCGCTGGCCAGGAAGCTGCTGGAGACCAACCGCGACCGCCCGGTCCGCAGTACGACGGGCCGCCGCGGCCAGGATCTCTTCGTCTACGGCCGGGCTCCCCGCCCCTGCCTGCGCTGCGGCACCTCCATCCGCGTCGCCGACCAGGGCGACGGCTCCCGCGAACGCCCCACCTACTGGTGTCCCACCTGCCAGCCGGGCCCCGCCCCGGCCCCGGCCGGGCGCAACCGGCCCACCCCAGGCAATTGACGACCCGTCAGATCCACTCGTACGGTCCCTGCATGCCCGTCACGGCGTACGACCTCAGCGGCCGCACCGCGTTCGTCACCGGGGCCGCGAGCGGTATCGGCCGCGCCTCGGCCCTCCTGCTCGCCGAGGCGGGCGCGACCGTGCACTGCGCGGACCGCGACTCCGAGGGCCTGCACGAGACGGCGACCCTGATCAAGGACACCGGCGGCACCGCCCACCCGCACCTCCTCGACGTCACCGACCGCTCCCGGATGCGGCAGGCCATCACCTCCTGCGAACGCCTGGACGTCGTGGCCGCGATCGCCGGCATCATGCACAGCAGCCCCGTGCTGGAGACCCGGGACGAGGACCTCGACCGGGTGCTCGACGTGAATTTCAAGGGCGTGCTGTACGCCTGCCAGGAGGCGGCCCGGCTGATGATCGCCACCGGAACCCGGGGCAGCATCGTCACCATGGCCTCGGGCGCGGTCGACACCGGCGGACCCGGGCTGCTCTGCTACGGCGCGGCCAAGGCGGCGGTGGTGCAGCTGACGAAGACCCTCGCGACGGAGGTCGGCCGGCACGGCATCCGCGTCAACGCGGTCGCTCCCGGCTGGATTCGCACGCCGATGACCGACCGCCACGACAGCGAGGCCCAGTCGCACACGGAGTCCGTCATGGCCCGCATGTCACCCCTGGGCCGGGTGGGCGAGCCCGAGGACATCGCTCACGCGGTCCTGCACCTGGCTTCCGACGCCTCGGCCTTCACCACAGGCCAGATCCTCCGCCCGAACGGGGGCGTGGCGATGCCGTGGTAGCACCAGCCCCGCGCTCACCCACTCGTGTCCCGCGATCGCCCCGCGGCGTCCCCCAGACCCTCCGCCACCGCCCCGAACCGACCACCCCGCTCGCCCGCCCCTTCGGCACACAGTGCACCGGCAACACGCTCAGCCCCCACCCCCCGGCCGCGACCGCCGCCTCCAGCACCCCGGCCCCGGGCACGACCGCCAGCCTGAGCACCGCCCACCACCACAGCGCCCCCAGCCCGAGCACGGCCCCGCGGACCCCCCAGCCCCAGACCCCCCAGCGCCCTATCCCCGCCATGGCCGCCACCTCCGGCCCGACGCTATTCGGCCGCTCGGACCCGCGGGCAGGGCGCACCAACGGCACACAGGCGCACCGCGCACCACTCGAAGCCGGGCGGCATCGCGCCCGGCCGGCCCGTCATCCGGTTCCGTCACCCGTTCTCGGCCTGGAACATCCAGTGATGCTTCTCCAGGTCCGCCGTGATCCCGATGAAGATGTCCTGGCTCACCGGGTCCGGCTCGCCGGTCGCCTCGACCCGCTCCCGCATCCGCGCGATCACCGCGCCCAGTGCCTCGACGAGCGTCCCCACGGCGGTCGTGTCATCGACCCACCCTTCAGGGGTCACGCCGATACCACTGCCGACGGCCACCGTCGCGGCACGCCCGTCGGGCGAGATACCGAGCGCCGCGGCGCGCTCCGCCACGGTGTCCGAGTACTTCCGCGCGGTGTCGACGACCTCGTCGAGCTGGAGATGGACGGAACGGAAACGCGGTCCCACCACGTTCCAGTGGATCTGCTTCGCCACGAGCGCCAGATCCACCAGGTCGACCAGCGCACCTTGCAGCGCCTCCGACACGGTCTTCAGGCTCGCGTCGGACAACGGGCTCTTCACGACGTACATCCGCACCTCCGTGGACTGCCCCCCGCCATCCCCTCAACGATGACCGCCGTACGCCACACCGGCAAACGCACATGAAACGGGCACTCGACGCCGCACATCCCGCACGCAAGCGAAAACCCCGGGCGGGCACCCCTCCGGATTTCCCGGAGAGGCCCGGCCGGGGCCTCAGCACTTCTCAGCGCCTGGTCGGCGCTCCACTCATGCCGCGTACGCGAAAACGCTCACGCGGCGACGACGTCCACCGCCTCGGCGGGCGCCTTGATCGTCACCCGTTCCGGTGGCACACCGGTCACCGATACGGAACCCAGCATCGGGCGAACCGGCGTGGGTACAGGCTCGCTGGGGGTGGCCGCAGCGGACTGGGCCAGCTCGGCGAGGGCGAGCTCGTCGCTCACTTCCCGCATGAGCTCGGACATCCGTACGTCCAGCGCGTCGCAGATGGCGGAGAGCAGCTCGGAGGAAGCCTCCTTCTGCCCCCGCTCCACCTCGGAGAGATAGCCGAGTGAGACTCGGGCGGACGAGGAGACTTCGCGCAGAGTACGGCCCTGGCGCTGGCGCTGCCGACGCAGCACGTCACCCAGCAGGCGACGGAGCAGAATCATCGGTGGCTCCCTCCTCGGACCGCGTAGCCGCATCCATTACGCCCCACCGTACCGCCTTGCGCCGCGGCCGTGCGGGGAGCGATGTCGTGTTCACTCAGGGCTGCATACATCAAAACCCCCCGTTCCGTTCCGTATCCTGTGCCCGCTCATTCCCAGTCTGTTCGCCCGCAAGCCCCTTGGGGAGCAGTGCGAGTACGCTCCGTACACTCTCTCTACGAATTTCCTCGCGGTCGCCGTTCAACCGCAGAGCCTCCACTTTTCCGCCGCCGGCAGAACCGGAATCGCCCCCGAAGGGTCCGTCCACGGTGCCTGTGAGGCTCTGGAGGCCGATGTGACCTCCGCCGCCGCATCGAGGCCACGGGTCAACGGCTCCACGACGGCGAGCGTCCTGCCCTTCACCGTGAGTAGTCGCACCACGTCAGTGGCCGTGGAACTCACGTTTCCTTCTCCTCCAACGTGGCCTTGCGCTCGGCGATTCCCTGCCTGCGCAGCACAATGGCCTGTTTCACATAGTCGAGCCCGGTCACCACCGTCAGAACGACCGCAGCAGCCATCACCCACCACCTCAGGGTGGCCAGCCACCCCGTCAGCGCCAGCACATACATGCCCACGGCCACGCCCTGGGTGAGGGTCTTGAGCTTGCCGCCGCGGCTGGCGGGGATGACGCCGTACCGGATGACGACAAAACGCAGCAGGGTGATTCCGAGTTCCCGCCCGAGGATGACGCCGGTCACCCACCACGGCAGATCCCCGAGCGCGGACAGACAGATCAGCGCCGCCCCCATGATCGCCTTGTCGGCGATGGGATCGGCGATCTTCCCGAAGTCGGTGACCAGGTTGTACGTACGCGCCAGGTGACCGTCGAAGATGTCCGTGATCATGGCGATGGCGAAGGCCGCCCAGGCGAGGGCCCGCCACGCCGGGTCGTATCCGCCGTCCGCGAGCATCAGCGCCACGAAGGCCGGTACGAGGACCAGCCGGAGCATGGTCAGAAGGTTGGCGACGTTCCAGACACTGGCCTGGTTGACGGCCGCTGCCGTCAGCTTCCCGCCCCGCGCGCTCTTCTCCTCGCCCTGGGCGTCGACGCCGGCGCCGTCCGAGCCCTTGCCGACGACAGCCCCACTGCCACCCGCAGCGTGCCCCGTACCGGATGTCCCGCCCTCAGCCGACCGCGCGGCCGTACGGCCGGTCGCCGACCCGGGCACCTTCCCCGAGGCCGCACCGGCCGCGGGCCTCCTCGCGCCGGAGGCGCCTCCCGCCGCGGCTGCCGGGACACCGGTCATCTGCCCGCCTCCTCACTCCACGCAGGCGACGCGAACGAACCCTGCAGGGGCTCGGCCACCAGGTCGACACCCTCCGTACCGACCACCTTCGCCTCGACCATACGACCGCCGGCGAGCCCCGCGCCGCTCGTGAGCAGCACCTGGCCGTCCGTCTCGGGCGCCTGGTGCGCGGCACGGCCGTACACGCCGTCCTCGTCGACGGACTCGACGAGCACGTGCACCGTCTGGCCGACACGCTCCTCGGCGCGCTGCGAGACCAGCTCCTCGGCCAGCCGCGAGACCCGGGCCAGACGCTCGGCGACCACGTCCTCGTCGAGCTTGTTCTCGTAGGTCGCCGCCTCGGTGCCCTCCTCGTCGGAGTAGCCGAAGACACCGATGGCGTCCAGTCCCGCGCCGTTGAGGAACCGCTCCAGTTCGGCGAGGTCGGCCTCGCTCTCGCCGGGGAAGCCGACGATGAAGTTGGAGCGCACACCGGCCTCGGGCGCCTTGCTCCGGATGGTGTCGAGCAGGTCCAGGAAGCGGTCGGTGTCGCCGAAGCGGCGCATCGCGCGCAGCACGCCGGGCGCGGAGTGCTGGAAGGACAGGTCGAAGTAGGGCGCGACCTTCGGGGTCGACGTCAGGACGTCGATCAGGCCGGGCCGCATCTCCGCGGGCTGGAGGTAGCTCACCCGGACCCGCTCGATGCCGTCGACCTCGGCGAGCTCGGGCAGCAGCGACTCCAGCAGGCGGATGTCGCCCAGGTCCTTGCCGTAGGAGGTGTTGTTCTCGGAGACCAGCATGATCTCCTTCACGCCCTGCTCGGCCAGCCAGCGCGTCTCGTTCAGCACGTCGCTCGGGCGGCGGGAGATGAAGGAGCCGCGGAAGGACGGGATGGCGCAGAAGGAGCAGCGCCGGTCGCAGCCGGAGGCGAGCTTCACGGAGGCGACCGGGTTGCCGTCGAGGCGGCGGCGCAAGGGCGCCCGGGGGCCGGAGGCCGGAGCGAGGCCTTCCGGAAGGTCGGCCGGAGCGTGCCCGGGCAGCGCGACCTCGGCGGCGGACTCCTGTCGCTGCGCCGGGCTGATCGGCAGCAGCTTGCGCCGGTCGCGCGGGGTGTGCGAGGCGTGGATGCCGCCGTTGAGGATGGTCTGAAGCCGGTCCGAGATGTCCGTGTAGTCGTCGAACCCGAGCACGCCGTCGGCCTCAGGGAGGGCTTCGGCGAGTTCCTTGCCGTACCGCTCGGCCATGCAGCCCACCGCCACCACGGCCTGGGTTCTGCCGTGCCCCTTGAGGTCGTTGGCTTCCAGGAGGGCGTCGACGGAGTCCTTCTTGGCGGCTTCCACGAAGCCGCAGGTGTTCACGACGGCGACGTCCGCGTCCTCGGCGTCCTCCACGAGGTGCCAGCCGTCCGCCTCCAAACGGCCTGCGAGCTCCTCCGAGTCCACCTCGTTACGGGCGCAGCCAAGGGTGACCAGTGCGACGGTACGGCGTTCAGGCATGGGCTCAAGAGTACTTCGTCCCGCTGACACCCCACGTCGACGGGGTTGGCCGATCCCCGCCAACCCCGTACGTCGGACACCCCTTCGGCGCGGTTACCCGGCCTCGGGGTCGCCCTTCGTGTACGTGAGACGTTCCACGGAGCCCGGCTGGAAGTCGTCCTCGATCTTCTTGCCGTTGACGAAGAGGTCGATCGCGCCGGCGTCCCCGAGGACGAGGTGCACCTTCGAGCTGTCCTGGAAGGTCTTGGAGTCGCCCTGCTTGAGGACGCCGTCGAAGAGCATCCGGCCGTTGTGGTCCTTGGCGGCGATCCAGCTGCGGCCGTCGGCGGCGGCCACCCGGACCGTCACCTTGTCCTGGGGCGCGGCCGCGATGGCGCTGTCGGAGGGTTTGGGCTTGGGGTCGGCGGGCTTCTTGGACTTGGTGGTCGGGGAGGCGGACGCGCCGGGCGTCGAGCCGTCGGCCACATTGGCCTCGCCGGCACCGTCGTCGCCGCCCTGGAACATGGTGAACCCGACGAAACCGATCACGACGACGATCGCGGCGACCATGGCCGCGGTCCAGTTGGGCCCCCGCCGCTCCGGACGGATGCGCTCCGCCTCGAACAGGGGAGCTGCCGGGGTCGGCGCCGGACGGCCGCCGTGCGTGTCGCCGTACTGGGCGAGCAGCGGCGCGGGGTCGAGGTGGACGGCCTTGGCCAGGGTCCTGATGTGCCCGCGGGCGTAGACGTCCCCGCCGCAGGCGGTGAAGTCGTCCGCCTCGATGGCGTGCACGATGTTCATGCGGACCCGGGTGGCGCTACTGATGTCGTCGACGGTCAGTCCCGCGGCGATACGCGCCTGCTGCAGGACACGGCCGATGGAGGGGCGGGCTTCCTCGCGGTCGTCTTCGACGCGCTCGTCTTCGAACGGACGCTCGTCTTCAGGGGAGTTGCCGATGGACACGGGGGCGCCTTTCGAGCGTGTAGCCGCCTGTGCTGGAAGTTCAGTCTAGGGGGGGTATGAAAGGGTGGGGCAACCGGGCGGTGTCACTTTGTACGCCATCGGAATGGCCCGACATTCCGATGGTGGGGTCGGTGCTTTTCGCCTCCCTCAACTTGACGTACGCCGGGGGGAAACGGTTGCCAATGATCCCTAACGGGTGAGTCACGATCCGGACACCCGGTTGCCGTACACGCCCCGCGAGGCGACCACCGTGTCCCGCTTCCCTACCCTTCAGACTCCCCCCGGATCAGCGCGAGCACGCCATCCAGCTCATCAGGCTTCACAAGAACGTCACGTGCCTTGGAACCCTCGCTGGGCCCGACGATGTTCCGGGACTCCATGAGGTCCATCAGCCGGCCGGCCTTGGCGAAGCCGACGCGCAGTTTGCGCTGGAGCATGGACGTCGACCCGAACTGCGTGGAGACGACCAGTTCGGCCGCCTGGCACAGCAGGTCGAGGTCGTCGCCGATGTCCTCGTCGATCTCCTTCTTCTGCTTGGTGCCGACGGTGACGTCGTCCCGGAAGACGGGCGCCATCTGGTCCTTGCAGTGCTGGACGACGCCCGCGATCTCCTCCTCGGTCACGAAGGCGCCCTGCATACGGGTCGGCTTGCTGGCTCCCATCGGCAGGAACAGCCCGTCGCCCTTGCCGATGAGCTTCTCGGCGCCCGCCTGGTCGAGGATGACGCGCGAGTCCGCCAGCGACGAGGTGGCGAAGGCGAGCCGCGACGGCACGTTGGCCTTGATCAGACCGGTGACGACGTCGACCGACGGCCGCTGCGTGGCGAGCACCAGGTGGATGCCGGCCGCGCGCGCGAGCTGCGTGATACGCACGATCGCGTCCTCGACGTCCCGCGGCGCGACCATCATCAGGTCGGCCAGCTCGTCCACGATGACCAGCAGATACGGATACGGCTGGAGTTCCCGCTCACTGCCCTCGGGCGGCTTGACCTTGCCCTCGCGCACGGCCCGGTTGAAGTCGTCGATGTGCCGGTATCCGTAGGCCGCCAGGTCGTCGTAGCGCAGGTCCATCTCGCGCACGACCCACTGGAGCGCCTCGGCGGCCCGCTTGGGGTTGGTGATGATCGGCGTGATCAGGTGCGGGATGCCCTCGTAGGCCGTCAGCTCGACCCGCTTGGGGTCGACGAGGATCATCCGCACGTCCTCGGGGGTCGCCCGCATCATGATCGAGGTGATCAGGCAGTTGATGCAGGACGACTTGCCGGAACCGGTGGCGCCGGCGACCAGCATGTGCGGCATCTTCGCCAGCGAGTGCATGACGAAGCCGCCCTCGACGTCCTTGCCGAAGGCGACCAGCATCGGGTCGTCGTCCTCAGCGGACTCCGCCAGACGGAGTACGTCACCGAGGTTGACCATCTCCCGGTCGGTGTTCGGGATCTCGATGCCGACCGCGGACTTGCCGGGGATCGGGCTGATGATCCGCACGTCCGGGGAGGCGACGGCGTAGGCGATGTTCTTGGTCAGCGCGGTGATCCGCTCGACCTTCACGGCGGGGCCGAGCTCCACCTCGTAGCGCGTGACCGTCGGCCCGCGGGTGAAGCCGGTGACACTGGCGTCCACCTTGAACTCGGTGAAGACGGTGGTCAGCGACTCGACGACGGCGTCGTTGGCGGCGCTGCGCGCCTTGCCCGGGCCGCCGCGCTCCAGCAGGTCGAGAGACGGCAGGGAGTACGTGATGTCGCCGGAGAGCTGCAACTGCTCCGCACGCGGGGGCAGGTCGCGGGGCTCGGAGGGCGGGGCCTTGGTGAGGTCCCGCACGCCCGCCTTCGGCTTCTCCTGCTCGGGCTTGTCCTGCTTGAGCTTGTCCTGCCTGGGCCTGGCCTTGTCCTGCTGAGGGCGTGCGGCCGGGACGGGCGTCGGCGTGGTCGCCTCGCGGTCCCCGACCGTCACGCCCTGGGTGAGGTCGGCGACGATCGGCGAGGGCGGCATCCCGTGCATGACGGCGCCGTCGAGCGCGGCGGCGGCCGCGGCGGCGACGTCCACCGCGTCCATGGGCCGGTTCATCTCGGGCTGCGGTACGGCGGACCGCCGGGGACGGCCGCGGCGCCGGGAGAGCGCCTCCTGCTCGGCGCTGTCGGGGTCGTACGCCTCGGGCGCCGGCGTGCGCCTGCCACGCGGGCGCGCGGGCAGCGCCTCACGCCACTGTTCCTCGTAGCGCTCGTCGTCCTCGGCGAATCCGAACTCGTCCTCGGCCGGGTCGCGGACGATCCCGAGCCGCACCCCGAGCAGCCGCAGCCGCTGCGGAATGGCGTTGACGGGAGTGGCCGTGACGACCAGCAGCCCGAAGACCGTCAGCAGCACGAGCAGCGGTACGGCGAGCACATGGCCCATGGCGTACGACAGCGGCGTCGCCATGGCCCAGCCGATGAGCCCGCCGGCGTCCCTTATGGCCTGCATGCCGGCGCCGCGCGCGGGCGAACCGCAGGCGATGTGGACCTGGCCGAGCACGCCGATCACGAGCGCGGACAGACCGATCACGATGCGTCCGTTGGCCTCGGGCTGCTCAGGGTGGCGGATGAACCGCACGGCGATGACGGCGAGCAGTATCGGCACCAGCAGATCGAGCCGGCCGAAGGCGCCGGTCACCAGGATCTCGACCAGATCGCCCACGGGGCCCTTCAGATCGGCCCAGGTGCCCGCGGCGACGATCAGCGCGATGCCGAGCAGCAGCAGCGCGACACCGTCCTTGCGATGCGCCGGGTCGAGGTTCTTGGCGCCCTGCCCTATGCCGCGGAACACGGCACCGACGGCATGCGCGACACCGAGCCACACGGCGCGCACGAGCCGGTAGATGCCTCCGGTCGGGCTGGGTGCCGGTTTGGGCGCGGGCTTCTTCGCCGCGGCCTTCTTGGCGGGCGCCTTCTTCGCGGGAGCCTTTTTGGCAGCGGCCTTCTTCGCCGGAGCCTTCGCTGAAGCGGCCGCCTTCTTCGCGGGCGGCTTCTTGGCTGCGGAGGAACGTGAGGCCATAGGTGTGAGGTTACCGGTGGAGACGGCAGGGGACACGTGTGCCTACGGCTTCACCCGTTCGTGTCGCTCCGGGAGAGGCGCGAAACTGACGCGCGTTCATGGGCGGACAACCACGCCCGCCCGCGCGTCAGTTCTGCGAGGGCACCGACGACGTGCTTCCGGTGCCCGGCTCCAGCGCGTCCAGCGCCCGCCGCAACCCCGTGAGCTTGCGCTCCAGATGAGCCGCCGTGGCCACCGCGGCCGCGTCCGTCGACTCGTCGTTCAGCTGCTTGGTCAGCGCCTCGGCCTGCTCCTCGACGGCCGCGAGCCGAGCGGAGAGCTCCGCGAGCAGCCCGGCCGACTCCTTGGCCTCGCCGCCGGCGCTCTTGTCGCCGCCCTCCAACTGGAGCCGCAGCAGCGACGCCTGCTCACGCAGCTGGCAGTTCTTCATGTACAGCTCGACGAAGACGGAGACCTTCGCGCGCAGCACCCACGGGTCGAACGGCTTGGAGATGTAGTCGACCGCACCCGCCGCATAACCCCGGAAGGTGTGGTGCGGGCCGTGGTTGATCGCCGTGAGGAAGATGATCGGGATGTCCCGGGTCCGCTCACGACGCTTGATGTGCGCAGCTGTCTCGAAGCCGTCCATGCCCGGCATCTGGACGTCGAGCAGAATGACCGCGAAGTCGTCCGTGAGCAGCGCTTTGAGTGCTTCCTCCCCGGACGATGCCCGCACCAGCGTCTGATCGAGCGCAGAGAGGATCGCCTCCAGCGCCAGCAGATTCTCCGGCCGGTCATCGACCAGGAGGATCTTGGCCTTCTGCACCATGGCCCGCCCTCCTCGCCCCGGCGTGGGGCCTCCCCTGTCCGCGAGACCTGAGGACGCACCGGTGGGTGCCGCCCCAGGGGACGACTCCCTTACGTCGCCCGTCCTTGTGCCGGTCATCGTAGCCGCACCCTGCCTGTCGCCACACCCTGTCACCGTGATGTCACTGTGCACGTAGCGGAAACGCAGCAGGAGACCAGAAGGTTCCCCAGATCTTGTACTTCTACACGACTATGCGCACATCGAGTCGGCAACTCCGCGTGAACACCGAACCTTCCCGCCATGGTTGCGTAGCGACCCAACGTTCCCCTCATTCCCCTCGCATCCACTGATCCATCACCGCGAGCAGGTGATCGGGGTCGACCGGCTTCGTGACGTAGTCCGAAGCGCCCGACTCGATCGCCTTCTCGCGGTCGCCCTTCATGGCCTTCGCGGTCAGCGCGATGATCGGCAGCCCGGCGAACTGCGGCATCCTGCGGATCGCCGTGGTCGTCGCGTACCCGTCCATCTCGGGCATCATGATGTCCATCAGGACGACCGCCACATCGTCGTGCTGCTCGAGCACCTCGATGCCCTCACGGCCGTTCTCGGCGTACAGCACGGACAGGCCGTGCTGCTCCAGGACGCTGGTCAGGGCGAAGACGTTGCGGATGTCGTCGTCGACGATCAGGACCTTCTGGCCGCCGAACCGGATGCCGCGGTGCGGCTTGGGCAGCACCTCCGGCTCCGCGGGCGTCCACTGCTCCGGCTGCGCGGGGCGCGGCAGCTCGGGCATCCTGCGGCGCCGCCGGAACAGGGCCGCCGGTCCGTTCTGCGTGTCGCGGTACGACTTCACCTCGGCCGGCGTGTCGACCTCCGCCTCGGACAGCTCCGACAGGTCGGACGACGACACCAGGTCACCGGCCTCCAGGGCGGGCAGCTGCTGCTGGTAGCCCTGTGGCGGCAGTTCACTGGGGTGCAGCGGCAGGTACAGCGTGAACGTCGAGCCGCGGCCCGTCTCGCTCTGCGCGTAAATCTCACCGCCGAGCAGCTGGGCGATCTCCCGCGAGATGGACAGCCCGAGACCCGTACCGCCGTACTTGCGGCTGGTCGTGCCGTCGGCCTGCTTGAACGCCTCGAAGATCACCCGCATCTTGCTGGAGGCGATACCGATCCCGGTGTCCGTCACCGAGAACGCGATCAGCTCGGCGTCCGGGTCGGTCAGCGACCCGGTCTCCAGCAGCTGCTCCCGGATCCGCTGCGGCACGTCGTCCCGCGCCGGCCTGATGACCAGCTCCACCGACCCCGAATCGGTGAACTTCACCGCGTTCGACAGCAGGTTGCGCAGCACCTGCAGCAGCCGCTGCTCGTCGGTGTGCAGCGTCGCGGGCAGCTCCGGCGAGACCCGCACGGACAGATCCAGGCCCTTCTCCGCGGTCAGCGGGCGGAAGGTGGCCTCCACGTAGTCCACGAGCTGCACGAGCGCGATACGCGTCGGGGAGACGTCCATCTTGCCCGCCTCGACCTTCGACAGGTCGAGGATGTCGTTGATGAGCTGGAGCAGGTCGGAACCGGCCCCGTGGATGGTCTCGGCGAACTCGACCTGCTTCGGGGAGAGGTTCCCCTCGGCGTTGTCGGCGAGCAGCTTGGCCAGGATCAGCAGCGAGTTGAGCGGCGTACGCAGCTCGTGCGACATGTTCGCCAGGAACTCGCTCTTGTAGCGCATCGACACAGCGAGCTGCTCGGCGCGCTCCTCCAGGACCTGCCGCGCCTCCTCGATCTCGGTGTTCTTCACCTCGATGTCGCGGTTCTGCTGGGCCAGCAGCTCGGCCTTCTCCTCCAGTTCGGCGTTGGACGCCTGGAGGGCCTTCTGCCGCTGCTCCAACTCCGCCGACCGCTCACGCAGTTGCTCGGTCAGCTCCTGCGACTGCGCCAGCAGCAGCTCGGTCTTGGTGTTGACGGAGATGGTGTTGACGCTCGTGGCGATCATCTCGGCGATCTGGTTGAGGAAATCCTTCTGGATCTGCGTAAAGGGAGTGAAGGAGGCCAACTCGATGACCCCGAGCACCTTGCCCTCGAACAGCACCGGCAGCACGATCACCTGCGCCGGCGGGGCCTCACCGAGCCCCGAGGAGATCCTCAGGTAGCCGCTGGGCGCGTTCTCCACGAGGATCGTGCGCTTTTCCGTCGCGGCCGTCCCGATGAGCGCCTCACCGGGCTGGAACGACGTCGGCATGGAGCCCATCGAGTAGCCGTACGAGCCGAGCATGCGCAGCTCGTACTGGTCGTCGCCCGCGGCGTTCTTGTCCTCGCCGTCGACGAGCGGCATGGCCAGGAAGAACGCGCCGTGCTGCGCGGACACCACCGGCGTCAGCTCGCTCATGATCAGCGAGGCCACGTCCTCCAGGTCGCGGCGGCCCTGCATCAGCGCGGAGATCCGGGCCAGGTTGCCCTTGAGCCAGTCCTGCTCCTTGTTGGCGATCGTGGTGTCGCGCAGGTTGGCGATCATCTTGTTGATGTAGTCCTGGAGCTCCTGGATCTCCCCGGACGCGTCCACGTCGATCTTCAGATTCAGATCACCACGGGTCACCGCGGTCGCCACGCGCGCGATGGCACGCACCTGCCGGGTCAGGTTCCCGGCCATCTCGTTCACGGACTCGGTCAGGTCACGCCACGTCCCGTCGACGTCACGCACGCGTGCCTGCCCGCCGAGCTGCCCTTCCGTACCCACCTCGCGGGCGACCCGGGTGACCTCCTCGGCGAAGGAGGACAGCTGGTCGACCATCGTGTTGATGGTCGTCTTCAGCTCCAGGATCTCGCCGCGCGCGTCGATGTCGATCTTCTTCGTCAGGTCACCCTTGGCGATGGCCGTGGTCACCATGGCGATGTTGCGCACCTGGCCGGTGAGGTTGGACGCCATGCCGTTCACGGACTCGGTCAGGTCCTTCCACGTACCGGCCACACCCGGCACATGCGCCTGCCCGCCCAGGATGCCGTCCGTGCCCACCTCACGGGCCACCTTGGTGACCTGCTCGGCGAACGAACTCAGGGTCTTCACCATCGTGTTGATGGTGTCGGCGAGCTGCGCGACCTCACCGCGCGCCTCGATGGTGACCTGCCGTGTCAGGTCACCGTTGGCGACCGCCGCCGAGACCTGGGAGATGTTCCGCACCTGCGTGGTGAGGTTCTTGGCCATCAGGTTGACGTTGTCGCTCAGGTCCTTCCAGATGCCCGTGACACCCGGAACGTGTGCCTGGCCGCCCAGGATGCCCTCGGTGCCCACCTCACGGGCCACCCGGGTCACCTGCTCGGCGAACGAGGACAGCTGGTCGACCATGGTGTTGACGGTCGTGACGAGCTCGAGGATCTCGCCCTTGGCGTCGACGGTGATCTTCTTCGACAGATCGCCCCGGGCGACCGCGGTCGTGACCTCGGCGATGTTGCGCACCTGGATGGTCAGGTTGTTGGCCATGCCGTTCACGGACTGGGTGAGGTCCTTCCAGGTGCCGGAGACACCCTGCACCTCGGCCTGACCGCCCAGGATGCCCTCCGTACCCACCTCACGGGCCACACGTGTGACCTCCTCGGCGAACGAGGACAGCTGGTCCACCATCGTGTTCAGGGTGTTCTTCAGCTCCAGGATCTCGCCGCGCGCGTCCACGGTGATCTTCTGGGACAGGTCACCCCGGGCCACCGCCGTCGCCACCTGGGCGATGTTGCGCACCTGGCCGGTCAGGTTGGACGCCATGCCGTTCACGGAGTCGGTCAGGTCGCGCCACACACCGGCGACGCCGGGCACCTGCGCCTGACCGCCCAGCCGGCCGTCCGTACCCACCTCGCGCGCGACCCGGGTCACCTGCTCGGCGAAGGACGACAGCTGGTCGACCATCGTGTTGATGGTGTTCTTCAGCTCGAGGATCTCCCCGCGAGCGTCGACATCGATCTTCTGCGACAGGTCACCCCGGGCCACGGCCGTCGTCACCTGCGCGATGTTGCGCACCTGGGAGGTCAGGTTCCCCGCCATCGAGTTGACGGAGTCGGTGAGCTCCTTCCAGGTGCCCGACACGCCGTCCACCCGGGCCTGACCGCCGAGACGGCCCTCCGTGCCCACGTCCCGGGCCATCCGGGTCACCTGATCGGCGAAGGACGACAGCTGGTCCACCATCGTGTTCACGGTGTTCTTCAGCTTGAGCATCTCGCCGGAGACATCGACCGTGACCTTCTGCGAGAGGTCGCCGTTGGCCACCGCCGTCGTCACCTGGGCGATGTTCCTCACCTGTCCGGTGAGGTTCCGGAACGCCGTATTGACGGAGTCCGTCAGGTCCTTCCACGTACCGGCCGCACCCGGCACCTGCGCCTGGCCGCCCAGCTCACCCTCGACACCGATCTCTCGCGCCACACGCGTCACTTCGGCACCGAAGGAGGACAGCTGGTCCACCATCGTGTTGACGGTGTTCTTCAGCTCCAGCATCTCGCCGGCCACGTCGACCGTGACCTTCTGCGACAGATCACCGTTGGCCACCGCCGTCGTCACGGCGGCGATGTCCCTCACCTGAGTGGTCAGATTCCGGAAGACCGTGTTCACCGAATCGGTGAGGTCCTTCCACGTTCCCGCCGCACCCGGCACGTTCGCCTGACCGCCGAGCTGCCCCTCGGCCCCGACCTCGTTGGCCACACGCGTGACCTCGTCCGCGAAGATCCGCAGCGTCTCGGTCATCTGGTTGATCGTGTCGGCCAGCTGCGCGACCTCGCCGCGCGCCGGCACGGTCACCTTCCGCGACAGATCACCGTTGGCGACCGCGGTCGTCACCTCCGCGATCCCGCGCACCTGGGCCGTGAGGTTCCCGGCCATGGTGTTCACCGAATCGGTCAGTTCCTTCCACACACCGGCGACGCCCGGCACCTGCGCCTGCCCGCCCAGCGCACCCTCGGTGCCCACCTCACGGGCCACTCGGGTCACCTCGGAGGAGAACGCCGACAGCTGGTCCACCATCGTGTTGACGGTGTTCTTCAGCTCCAGCATCTCGCCGGCCACCTGGACCGTGACCTTCCGGGACAGATCACCCTTGGCGACCGCCGTGGTCACCAGCGCGATGTCCCTCACCTGGGCCGTCAGCCGGTACGCCATCGTGTTGACGGAGTCGGTGAGATCCCGCCACGAACCCGACATGCCGCGCACCCGGGCCTGCCCGCCCAGCTTGCCCTCGGTGCCCACCTCACTGGCCACACGCGTGACCTCGTCGGTGAACGTCGACAGCTGGTCGACCAGGTTGTTGACCGTCCGCCCGACCTTCAGGAACTCACCGCGCAGCGGATGCCCGTTCCCGTCCTGGGCCTGCGTCCGCAACTCCATACGCGGCGACAGATCACCCTCGGCCACCGCGGACAGCACCCGGCTGACCTCGGAAACCGGCCGCACCAGGTCGTCCACCAGCGCGTTCGAGTTGTCGATCGCCGTCGACCACGAGCCCTCGCAGGCCCCGGTCTCCAGCCGCTCGGTGAGCTTGCCCTCCCGGCCCACCATCCGCCGCACCCGGGCCAGCTCGCCCGTCAGATGCAGATTCCGGTCGGCCACTTCGTTGAAGACGGCCGCGATCTCGGCCATCACGCCGTCCCCGGACACCGTGAGCCGCTTGCGGAAGTTCCCGTCCCGCATCGACACCAGGGCCGCCATCAGACGGTTCAGGGCCGCCGTATCCACCTCGGTGGTGCCATTGCGCGCTTTGCCCTGGTTACCCGGGGACTGTTTGCCCTGGTTGCTCGGGGACTGTCCGCCTTTCGCGCGCGTCTTCGTGCCACGCGTCGCTGCGCCAGACTCCACTGTGTCCCTCCCGCAGGGGTCGACCGTCACTGCTGTGCTCGGGTATCGCGCTCGGCGTACCAGTTACTACTGCGTATTCTCTGCCCTGCATATCAGGCTCTCGCCAGAGGGCTGCTGCCCGCCGTACGCATTGGGCACTCAGCCTGCCCGGACCTTCACAAGAAGCTTGCCCAGTGTTTCACCCTGGCCGAACCAGGCCATAACAGTTCGGCAGCTTCGCACATCGTCCGCACACCCTCCGGACGGAAACACTGCAGACCGGCATCCGAATGGACCGCGAAGGTAAGTAACCTTGCATCCGGCTGTCCAGCCGCGCCGGTCCGTCCGGCCTGGGCGGTGGCACGAAGACGAGCGGGCATCGGAGGGGCGGCCGCACACATGACCACCGGACTGATCCCGGGGGGACAGCCCCCGGACCCCCGGCCGACGGGCAGCCTGCCGCACCAGCGGCGCGAGCCGGTCGGTCACGCAGCCCAGCACGTCGAGAACCGGTCAAGGAGTTCTGTGATCACCGCGCGCGCGGCCGCCAGTTTCGAGCCCGTCGGGCGCTCGGTCGCGAGCGCCCGCTCCTTCGTCCGCGACACCCTCCAGGGCTGGGGCTTCGCCGACATCGTCGACGACGCCGTGGTTCTCACGAGCGAACTGGTGACCAACGCCGTCGTCCACGCCGGCACCTCCGCCGACCTGCTGTGCCTGCGCAGCGACGACGGTGTGCGCATCGAGGTGGCCGACCGGTATCCGGAGCGTGAGATCCCGCTCCAGGCCACGGCCATCAACATGGGCAGCCCCGACCGCGAGGGCGGCCGCGGCCTCCAGCTCTGCGCGGCCCTCGCCGGCCGCTGGGGCGTCGAGTACACCCCCACCCACAAGACGGTCTGGTTCCAACTCGACCTGCCGGCACGCGCGGTCGGCACCCGAGCGGCCGGACCGGCCCTCCCCGCCGACCTCCTCCCCCTCGCCGACGGCCGGGTCCGCGTGGCCGTCATCCAGATCGACCGCACCGGCCACATCAGCGCCTGGAGCGAGGACGCCGAGGAACTCTTCGGTTACCCGGCCGAGCAGGTCACCGGCAAGCCCCTCACCGACCTCGCGGCCTGGCCGCACACCCCGGGCACCAGCACCGGCATCGCCGAGGCCCTCCAGCTCTCCCGCTGGGAGGGCAGCTACGGCATCCGCGCCGCCACCGGCCGCGTCACCCCCGTCTACGCCTCCCACCTGCGCGTCCGCGACACCGGCGGCGAACCGTCAACCGTGTGCCTCCTCGTGAGGGACCACGAAAGGGCCGTTCTGCAGACGCCCCTGCGCGGCCCCGCCTCCGACACCTCGACCACCTCCGAGGGCCAGAGCACCGACCCCTTCGAGGTGTTCATCGGCTCCCCCGCCCCGGACGACCTCGACGGCCTCCTCCAGCGCACGGTGGAACGCGCCCGCGACATGCTCGACGGCGACTCGGCCTTCCTCCTGCTGGCCACGGACGACGAGACGGAACTGGAGGTCCGCGCCTCCACGGGCCTGCCCTCCGCCCGCCAGCGCTTCGCCCGCGTCCCCGTCGAGGCGGGCCCCGGCCGCTACGGCTCGGCCCGCATGCCGGCCGTCCACGACGACCTGACGGCGGTCCCCGGCGCGGTGCCCCTGCTGAACAGCACGGGCATGCGCTCGGTCGTCACCGTCCCGCTGAAGGTGGAGGGCCGCCTCACCGGCTCCCTCGGGGTCGCCGCCGAAGCACCCGGCAGATACTCCAACGAGGAGGCACTGCGCCTCCAGTTCGCCGCCGACCGCATCGCACTCGCCGTCGAATCGGCCCGCCTGGGCGAACTGGAACGCCTGCGCCGCGGCTCCCTGAGCTTCCTGGTCGAGGCGTCCGACCTGCTGGCCGGCACCCTGGACCGCGACCAGACCCTGGCCCTGATGGCCCAGATGACGGTCCCGACCCTCGCCACCTGGTGCGCCGTCTACACGATCGCGGACCAGGCCTCCGAGCCGTACCTCTCGTACGTCCTGCACGAGGACGAGGAACTCATCGACGGCATCAAGTCCCTGCTGTCGAAGGTCCCGCCGCCCGACCCGGTCCCCACCCCCGGCGCCCGTGTCTGGACGGCCCCCGGCGAGGTGGCCCACCAGGCGGCCCTGCGCAGCTCCATGCGCAGCCTCGGCCTCAGCGGCGGCCCGACCCACCAGGTCACCCCCGGCATCGGCCCGACCCTCGCCACAGCCTCCGCCGTCGGCGGCGAGACGGTCGTCCTCCCTCTGGTCGCCCGCAACCGCGTCATCGGCATGCTGACCCTCGGCAAGCCGACCGACGAGCACTTCCGCCAGGAGATCCTGGAACTCGCCGAGGACCTCTCCCGCCGAGCCGCCCTGGCCCTGGACAACGCCCGCCTCTACTCGGAGCGCACGGCGATCAGCCAGTCCCTCCAGCGCAGCCTCCTGCCCCCGGAGCTCCCCGTGATCGCGGGCGTCGAGGTCGAGGTCATCTACCGCGCCGCCGGCGAGGGCAACGAGGTCGGCGGCGACTTCTACGACGTCTTCCCCATCAGCGACGGCGCCTACGGCTTCGCCATCGGCGACGTCTGCGGTACGGGCCCGAACGCGGCGGCGGTCACCGGCCTGGCCCGCCACGCCCTGCGCCTCCTGGCCCGCGAGGGCCTCAGCGGCCCGGCGGTCCTGGAACGCCTCAACTCCGCCATCCTCGACGAAGGCGCCCGCAGCCGCTTCCTCACCCTCCTCTACGGCGAGATGCGGCCCCAGGAGGACGGCAGCGCGGAACTGAAGGTCGTCTGCGCCGGCCACCCGCTCCCGCTGCGCCTGCGCCAGGACGGCTCGGTCGAACCGGCAGCCGAACCCCAGCCGCTCCTCGGCGTCATCGAGGACCTGGAGCTCTACGAGCAGACCGTCACCCTCGACCCTGGCGATGTCCTCCTGTGCGTCACGGACGGCGTCACCGAACGCCGCGAAGGCGCCCGCATGCTGGGCGACGACGGCCTCGCCGATGTCCTCACGACCTGCACGGGCCTGACGGCCGGAGCGGTCGCGGCCCGCATCATGCGCGCGGTGGAGCGCTTCGCGTCGGACGCCCCGTCGGACGACATGGCGATCCTGGCCATGCGCGTCCCGGGCCTCCACAAGGACTAGGACATGGAGAAGGCCCCACCCGAATGGGTGGGGCCTTTTCTGCTGGAGCCCCCAAGCGGAATCGAACCGCTGACCTTCTCCTTACCATGGAGACGCTCTACCGACTGAGCTATAGGGGCCTGTCGCGTTGCGGTTTCCCGCGCGGCAACGGAATAGATCATACCCCGAACAGACCCGTGCTCCCAACCACGTCAGAAGGCGGGCTGCAGCAGCCCTCCAAGGGCGTTGCAGGCGGACACGATCCGCTGCATGTCCCGCTTGGTCAACGTCGCGTCGACCGGCAGCGCAAGCGTCTCGTCAGCGGCTCGCTCCGTCTCCGGGAGAGAAACACACCGCCGGAATTCGGGCAGCCGATGCACCGGGGTCTTCACCGGCACCCGGCATTCAACTCCCTTGGCCCGCACAGCCCGCGCGAAAGCGTCCCGGTCCGGTCGCCCGTTGCCCGGGACCCGCACGACGTACTGCTGATAGGTGTGCCCGTCACCGTCGTCTGGCGTCCGCACGCCCCTCAGCTTCGCGTCGAGGTAACCCGCACGCTCCCTGCGCTGAGCTATCTCGTCGTACGGCGCCTCGGACTCTCCCTGTTCCAGCACGAGCAGTCCGTGCCGCGCTCCCAACGTGTGCAACCGCGCGAGGTCGGCGAGCCGCCCGAAGCGGTGCACGACAACCACAGCCGCGGTGCGCGGAGTTACCGCCGCTTCCACAGCGACGGCGTCGAGGCAGTAGGTGACAGGATCTATGTCGGCGAACACCGGCATCGCCCCGGCCATGGCAACGGCCTCGGCGACCTCGACGTTCCCGAAGGCCGGCACGACGACCTCGTCACCGAGTCCGACTCCGGCGGCCCTGAGCATTGCAGCAGTACCCATGCTTTGGATGCTGAGCGCGCAACGTGAACTTCAAGTGACGGGCAACAAAAAAGGGTTGGTCCCGTAACCGAAGTTACGGGACCAACCCATTCAATGATTGTTCGGCGGCGTCCTACTCTCCCACAGGGTCCCCCCTGCAGTACCATCGGCGCTGAAAGGCTTAGCTTCCGGGTTCGGAATGTAAC
>NZ_JBSHKH010000079.1:0-37338 GCF_053643595.1 Streptomyces sp. NPDC055506
GGGCCGCCCTGGGGCGGCCCTGGCGCGGGTTACTCAGCCGAACCGCCCGCCGTTGCCGTTGCCTCCGCCGTTGTCCTGGCCCCGGAAGAAGCCCTCGGGGAGGGAGAAGGAAGGCGTCGGAACG
This sequence comes from Streptomyces sp. NPDC055506, assembly GCF_053643595.1. Classification (NCBI taxonomy): domain Bacteria; kingdom Bacillati; phylum Actinomycetota; class Actinomycetes; order Kitasatosporales; family Streptomycetaceae; genus Streptomyces; species Streptomyces sp. NPDC055506. The sequence continues at coordinate 125 of NZ_JBSHKH010000079.1, forward strand.
GGCTCGCCGCCCCCGCCGCCGTTGTTGTTTCCGCCGACCAGGCCGCCGATGAAGCCACCGTTGCCGTTGCCCCCGTCGTCACGGTCGTCGTCGCGGTCCTCGTCGTCACGGTTCTTGTGGCGGCCGTCGGGGATGTGGATGTCGTTGAACTGCTCGACGGGCTTGCCCTCGAGCGCGCCCGACATCATGTCGCGCCAGATCGGACCGGGGACCTCGCCACCGAAGACCTTGCCGTACGACCGGCCGCCGATGGTGATGCCGGACATCTTCCGCTTGTGCGCGGGGTCGCCGACCCACACCGCGCCGGCCATGTTCGGCGTGTAGCCCACGAACCAGGCCGCGTAGCGCTCGTCCGTCGTACCGGTCTTGCCCGCGCTGGGACGGCTGCCGAGGCCGGCCTTCGAACCCGTACCGTCCTCGACGACGCCCTTCAGCAGCGCGTTGATCGTGTCGGCGGTCTTCTCGGACATCGCGCGCGAGCAGGTCGACTTCGGGACCGGGAGCGACTTGCTCGCGCCACCGACCCGCTGGCTGACCGACTCGATGGCGATCGGCGTGCAGTACATGCCGCGCGAGGCGAAGGTCGCGTACCCGTTCGCCATGGTCAGCGGGGACATCTCCTGGGTGCCGAGGGCGATGGACGGCGCCTGGTCCATCTTGCGGCCGTCGGCCCGCTCGACGCCCATCTTCTTCGCCATCGTCGTCACGGGGCAGATGCCGATGTCGCTGATCATCTGGACGTAGTAGGTGTTGACCGACTTGGCGGTCGCTTCCTTCATGTCGTACGGGCCGACCTCCGAGTTGTTCTCGTTCTCGAGCTTGGCGGGGTCGGTCCGGCTGTTCCGCCAGGTCTTGCCGTCGCAGGCGGAGACCGGGCTCGGATAGGCCATCTGGTACGGCGCCGAGTACACCTTGTTCGCCGGCATGCCGTCCTCGATGGCCGCCGCCGCGACGATCGGCTTGAACGTCGAACCGGGCTGGTAGCCCATGCCGCCGCCCATGTCGTCGTTGACGGACAGGTTGAGGGTCGTCTCGCCCTCCTTGATGTCGACGCCGTACGGACGGGACTGGCCCATGGCGAGGATCTTGCCGGTGCCGGGCTGGACGATGCTGGCGGCGGTGGCCACCTCGTCGCTCGTGTAGACGTGGTCCTTGATGGACCGCTGTGCCGAGTCCTGGGCCTGTGGGTCCATGGTGGTGCGGATGGTGAGGCCACCCTGGTTCCAGACCTTCGCCCTGGCCTCCTTGGTCTTGCCGAAGACCTTGTCGTTCAGGAAGACCTCGCGCACGTAGTCACAGAAGAAGCCCGCGCCCTTGACCGCCGTGATGCACCCGTTCCTGGGCTTGCTGACCTTGAGGCCGAGCGGCGCCTTCATCGCCTCGCCGGCCTGCGCCCGGGAGATGTCGCCGACGGCGGCCATGCGCTGGAGCACGATGTTGCGGCGCTTGGTGGCCTCCGCCTCGTCGTTGACCGGGTCGTACCGGCTGGGCGACTGGACGATGCCGGCGAGGAGGGCCGACTCCTGGATGTTGAGGGCCTTGGCGGGCTTGGAGAAGTAGCGCTGGGCCGCGGCCTCGATGCCGTAGGCCTGCTGGCCGAAGAACGTGATGTTCAGGTAGTTCTCGAGGATCTTCTTCTTCCCGAGCTCTTCCTCGACCTGGATCGCGTACTTCAGCTCGCGGATCTTGCGGCCGATGGTCTGCTGGGTGGCCTGCGCGACCTTCGTCGGGTCGTCGCCCGCCTCCTCGACGAAGACGTTCTTCACGTACTGCTGCGTCAGGGTCGAGGCGCCCTGGGAGACCTCGCCGCTGCGCGCGTTCTTGTTGAGGGCGCGCAGGACGCCCTTCAGGTCGACCGCGCCGTGCTGGTAGAAGCGCGAGTCCTCGATCGCGACGATCGCCTTCTGCATGTACGGCGAGACGTCCTTGAGCGGGACCACCGTGCGGTCGCGCGAGTAGACCGTGGCGATCTGGCCGCCGTCGGCGTCGAGGATCGTGGTGCGCTGACTCAGCGGCGGTGTCTTCATGTTGGCGGGGAGCTCGTCGAAGCTCTCGACCGAGCCCTTCGCCGCGAGCCCCAGCGCGCCCACGGCGGGCAGCGCGATGCCGGCCAGCACGGCTCCCGCAAGGACACTGACACCGAGGAACTTGGCGGCCTGCTGCGCAGGAGACAGACCACCGCCCGAGCTCTTCTTTGGCATGAGGGCAGCCTACGTTCTCATTCGCCGGACAGGCGTATAGGCCTTGGCCTAAGCTGCTCTCAACTGTCACAGCAGTGAGGTCACGTATCAATACGTCCGGCGACCCCGAATCGTTCCGGGTGTTCCCCAACTTTTTTGGTGGGGTCGTGTCCGAATCCGCCTTGTGTGTCATGCGGCGTCCGTTGTGACGCAACTGAACTGTCCTGGTTTGCCGGGAAAGTTACGTATGTCGCCAGCTCACTCCCCCGGGTGATCTGCCGCTTACCCATAGTCCGTTCGGGCCATTCAAGATTGGGCCCGACGGGGGTGTTGCGCTGTGCCCACCTTCCGTAACGTCCTCAACTGGCGGCGGTGAATATGCCGCTGCCGCCGTGGGGGAGCCTCGATTCGGGAGAGGACGGCGCCGGTATGGGCTGGGTAGTCGACTGGAGTGCGCAGGCGGCCTGCCGCACTACCGATCCGGATGAACTGTTCGTTCAAGGAGCAGCGCAGAACAGGGCCAAGGCGGTATGCACCGGATGTCCGGTGCGTACGGAGTGCCTGGCCGACGCGCTCGACAATCGCGTCGAGTTCGGCGTGTGGGGAGGCATGACGGAGCGGGAGCGCCGCGCACTGCTGCGCAGGCGGCCCACGGTGACGTCCTGGCGCCGGCTGCTGGAGACCGCGCGCAGCGAGTACGAGCGCGGCACGGGTGTCGTGTCCCTCGACGACGACGAGATCTACGAGAACTACGCCGCGGTGAGCTGAGGAGTTCCCACCGGGGACTCTACGGGGGCTCCTCGGCGCTGATGTCCGGTCGAGGGCCCGTACGGGCCCTCAGGCATCACGGCCGGGCGACTCCGGCTCGGCCGCGTCGGGAAGCTCGCGTTCGTTCGCCGCGAGCCGGTCACCGATGTCGCGCAGTCCCGCGAGGTCGTGCACATCACCGGGCAGCGCGGCCACTTCCGTCACGGCCACCTCGGGGTGGAGCGCGGTGAAGCGGTCACGCGTGCGCTGCTCACGGGAGAGCAGCTGCATGCGTTCGGCGTGCAGCCTCAGCAGGCCTGCCGTGAGCTGGTCGATGGACCGCTCGGCGTCTTCGGCGTTCTCGGCGTCTGCCGCGTCCTCGGTGGGGGAGCCACCCTCGGGAGCCGATGTCGATGCCGCGGCTGAGGTCTGAGCTGGGGTCTGATCTGAGGTCTGAGCTGGGGTCTGAGCTGGGGTTTCGGACGTGGAAGAGGCTGAACTGTCGTATGCGTCGGGGGAGTTACGAAGTCCAGCTTTCCCGCCCTCCTGATCCACAATGCGGGGCTCTTCAAGATTTTCCGCGGCGGCGAGCGCCCGCTCGGCCGACAGCCGGTCGGCACCGCTGCCGTGGACCCGGTTGAGCACCAGACCGGCGAGCGGCATGTCCTCCGCGGCCAGGCGCTCCACGAAGTACGCGGCCTCGCGCAGCGCGTCCCGCTCCGGGGCCGCGACCACGAGGAACGCCGTCCCGGGAGCCTGGAGCAGCTTGTACGTCGCGTCCGCGCGGGTGCGGAAGCCCCCGAACGTCGTGTCCATCGCGGACACGAACGTCTGGACGTCCTTGAGGAGCTGACCGCCGAGCAGTTTGCCGAGGGTGCCGGTCATCATCGACATCCCGACGTTCAGGAACTTCATCCCGGCGCGCCCGCCCAGCTTCGCCGGCGCCGTCAGCAGCCGGATCAGCCGCCCGTCCAGGAACGACCCGAGCCGCTTGGGCGCGTCCAGGAAGTCCAGGGCCGAGCGGGACGGCGGGGTGTCGACGATGATCAGGTCCCACTCGTCCCGGGCGCGCAGCTGCCCGAGCTTCTCCATCGCCATGTACTCCTGCGTGCCCGCGAAGCCCGCCGAGAGTGACTGGTAGAAGGGGTTGCCCAGGATCGCGGCCGCCCGCTCGGCGTCCGCGTGCACCTCGACGATCTCGTCGAAGGTGCGCTTCATGTCGAGCATCATCGCGTGCAGCTCGCCGCCCGCGGTGTCGTCGATGCCCTTGACCCGGCGCGGGGTGTTGTCGAGGGAGTCGATGCCCATGGACTGGGCGAGCCGACGGGCCGGGTCGATGGTGAGGACGACCACCTTGCGGCCCCGCTCGGCCGCGCGCAGGCCCAGGGCCGCCGCTGTCGTGGTCTTGCCGACCCCGCCCGAGCCGCAGCACACCACGATCCGGGTCTTGGGGTCCGCCAGCAGCGGATCGACGTCGAGCAGACGGGCGGGGGACATGCGGGGGCGGGCCGGGTCGTGGGTGTGGGCCGGGTCCGGACGACTCATGACATCCCCTGCTTCCGACTCATGACGGGCCTTGCCTGTGTGTCCTGGCTCATGACACGCCCTGCCCGCGCAGCTCACGGGCCAGCGCGTACAGCCCCGCCAGGTCCATGCCCTCGGCGAACAGCGGCAGTTCGTGCAGCGGCAGGCCGAGCTCGGCCAGCACCGCACGCTGCTCGTGCTCCAGCGCGTACCGCTCGCCGTACTCCTCGGCCTGCGTGAGCAACGGGTCCACCAGCCGCTCGGCGCGTCCGCCGCGCCGCGCGCCGCCGAGCCCGGCGGACGACAGCGACCGTGCGACCGTGGAACGCGTGGCCGTCCGGACGAGTTCCAGATCGGTCTCGTCCAACACCTCCGGACGCACCATGTTCACGATGATCCGCCCCACCGGCAGCCGCGCCGACCGCAGCTCGGCGATGCCGTCCACGGTCTCCTGGACGGGCATCTCCTCCAGCAGCGTCACCAGGTGCACGGCCGTTTCCGGCGACTTCAGCACCCGCATCACGGCCTGCGCCTGATTGTGTATCGGGCCGATCTTGGCGAGGCCGGCGACCTCGTCGTTGACGTTGAGGAAACGCGTGATGCGCCCGGTGGGCGGCGCGTCCATGACGACGTAGTCGTAGGTGAACCGCCCGCTGCGCTCCTTGCGCCGCACCGCCTCGCACGCCTTGCCGGTGAGGAGTACGTCCCTCAGGCCCGGCGCGATGGTGGTGGCGAAGTCGATCGCGCCGAGCTTCTTCAGGGCCCGTCCGGCGCTGCCCAGCTTGTAGAACATCTGGAGGTAGTCCAGAAGGGCCAGTTCGGGGTCGATGGCCAGCGCGTACACCTCCCCGCCCCCGGGAGCGACGGCGATCTTCCGCTCCTCATAAGGCAGCGCTTCCGTTTCGAAGAGCTGCGCGATGCCCTGGCGGCCTTCGACCTCGACGAGAAGCGTCCGCTTCCCCTCCGTGGCCAAGGCCAGCGCGAGGGCCGCGGCCACCGTGGTCTTGCCGGTACCGCCCTTGCCGCTGACGACCTGGAGCCTGCTCACGTATTCGAGCCTAACCAGTCGGCGCCCGGGCTACTCCGGAGGCTGTGGACAACCGCCGCCGTGGTCGGCCGCCTGACCCTGTCCGCCAGGGGCTAGAGTCGGCCGCATGACCAAGTGGGAATACTCAACCGTGCCGCTGCTCGTCCACGCCACGAAGCAGATTCTGGACACCTGGGGCGAGGACGGCTGGGAGCTCGTCCAGGTCGTGCCCGGGCCGAACAACCCCGAGCAGCTCGTGGCCTACCTGAAGCGGGAGAAGCAGTAATGGGTGCCGTCGAGGCGAAGCTGGCCGAACTCGGTCTGACCTTGCCCGACGTCGTCCCGCCGCTGGCCGCGTACCAGCCGGCCGTGCAGAGCGGCCCGTACGTCTACACCGCCGGGCAGCTCCCGATGGTGGACGGCAAGCTTCCGGTCACCGGCAAGGTCGGCGCTGAGGTCACCCCGGAGGAGGCCAAGGAGCTGGCGCGTACGTGCGCGCTGAACGCCCTGGCCGCCGTCAAGTCCGTCGCCGGTGACCTGGACCGCATCGCGCGCGTGGTGAAGGTCGTCGGCTTCGTGGCCTCGGCCTCGGACTTCACGGGCCAGCCCGCGGTGCTGAACGGCGCGAGCGAGCTGCTCGGCGCGGTCCTCGGCGACAAGGGCGTGCACGCGCGCAGCGCGGTGGGCGTGGCGGTGCTGCCGCTGGACGCCCCGGTGGAGGTCGAGATCCAGGTGGAGCTGGCCTAGCTTCCCCGCCAGGGGACACCGTCCCCTCAGGGGCCACTCGAACATCAGCCCGTCACGGGATAGCCTCGCGCCCATGGCGAACGGTCAGTGGTATCCCCCGGAGTGGCCGGACCGCATCCGCGCACTGGCGGCCGGCACCCTCACACCGGTCACCCCGAAGCGCGCGGCCACCGTCATGCTCCTGAAGGACACGGGCACCGGCCCGGCCGTCCACATGCTGCGCAGACGCGCCTCCATGGCCTTCGCCGGAGGCGCGTACGCGTATCCGGGCGGCGGTGTCGACCCCCGGGACGACGACCACCAGGTCCGCTGGGCGGGCCCCACGCGCGCGTGGTGGGCGGACCGGCTCGGCGTCGACGAGACGGAAGCGCAGGCGATCGTCTGCGCGGCCGTACGGGAGACGTACGAGGAGGCGGGCGTCCTGCTCGCCGGACCGGCGCCCGACTCGGTCGTCGGCGACACCACCGGGGCCGACTGGGAGGCGGACCGTGCCGCCCTGGTCGCCCGTGACCTGTCCTTCGCGGAGTTCCTGGACCGCCGCGGCCTGGTCCTGCGCTCCGACCTGCTCGGCGCCTGGACCCGCTGGATCACCCCGGAGTTCGAGGCCCGCCGCTACGACACCTGGTTCTTCGTGGCGGCCCTTCCCGAGGGACAGCGCACCCGCAACGCCTCCACCGAGGCGGACCGTACGGTGTGGATCGCCCCGGGCGAGGCGGCGGCCGGCTACGACAAGGGCGAGCTGCTGATGATGCCGCCGACCCTCGCGACCCTGCGCCAGCTGACGCCGTACGACACCGCCGCCGGGGCGCTCGCGGACGCCCCGGGGCGTGACCTCACGCCCGTGCTGGCCACGGCCCGTCTCGTGGACGACGAGATCGTGCTCTCCTGGCCGGGCCACGACGAGTTCACCAAGCACATCCCGACCACCGGTGGAGCCACCGCATGACGGACGCAGCAGCCCTTCCCGGCCAGCCCCGGGGCGGTGTCCTCACGGGCCCCGCCACCGAGCGGGCCGTCAACGTCCTGGCCCCCAACCCGTCGGCGATGACCCTGGACGGCACCAACACCTGGATCCTCTCCGAGCCCGACTCGGACCTGGCCGTGGTGGTCGACCCGGGCCCGCTCGACGACGGTCACCTGCGCCATGTCGTCGCCACGGCCGAGCGGGCCGGCAAGCGCGTCGCCCTGACGCTGCTGACCCATGGCCACCCCGACCACGCCGAGGGCGCCGGGCGGTTCGCCGAACTGACCGGCACGCGCGTGCGTGCGCTCGATCCCGCCCTCCGGCTGGGTGACGAGGGACTGGCCGCCGGGGACGTGATCACCGTCGGCGGCCTTGAACTGAAGGTCGTACCGACCCCCGGCCACACCGCCGACTCCCTCTCCTTCCACCTCCCGGCGGACCAGGCGGTCCTGACCGGCGACACGATCCTCGGCCGCGGTACGACGGTCGTGGCCCACCCCGACGGCCGCCTCGGCGACTACCTGGACTCCCTGCGGCGGCTCAGGTCCCTCTCCGTCGACGACGGCGTCCACACGGTGCTGCCGGGCCACGGGCCGGTCCTGGAGGACGCCCAGGGCGTCATCGAGTACTACCTCGCCCACCGGGCCAAGCGCCTCGCACAGGTGGAAACGGCCGTCGAGGACGGCTACCGCACCCCCACCGAGGTCGTCGCCCACGTCTACGCGGACGTGGACCGCTCCCTGTGGCCGGCGGCGGAACTGTCGGTGCGGGCGCAGTTGGACTACCTGGACGAGCACGGGCTCATCTGACCGCTGACGCGCCCTGGTACGACGTCGGGCCCCGTCTCGCGAGGAGACAGGGCCCGATGACGTACGGCACGCGCGTGTGCGCGTCAGCGCGAGCGCTTGGCGAGGCGTTCCACGTCCAGCAGGATCACCGCGCGGGCCTCCAGACGGAGCCAGCCGCGCTGGGCGAAGTCCGCCAGTGCCTTGTTGACCGTCTCACGGGACGCGCCGACCAGCTGGGCCAGCTCCTCCTGCGTGAGGTCGTGGACGACGTGGATGCCCTCCTCGGACTGCACGCCGAACCGGCGGGACAGGTCCAGCAGGGCGCGCGCGACCCGGCCCGGGACGTCCGAGAAGACGAGGTCGGACATCGCGTCGTTGGTCTTGCGCAGCCGGCGGGCGACGGCGCGCAGCAGCGCCGTGGCCACCTCGGGGCGGGCGTTCAGCCAGGGCTGGAGGTCGCCGTGGCCCAGTCCGAGCAGCTTGACCTCGGTCAGTGCGGAGGCCGTCGCGGTGCGCGGGCCCGGGTCGAAGAGCGACAGCTCGCCGATGAGCTCGCCGGGGCCGACCACGGCCAGCATGTTCTCGCGGCCGTCCGGGGACGTGCGGTGGAGCTTGACCTTGCCTTCCGTGACCACATACAGGCGGTCGCCGGGGTCCCCCTCGTGGAACAGCGAGTCGCCGCGCGCGAGGGTCACCTCACTCATGGAGGCGCGGAGCTCCGAGGCCTGCTCGTCATCGAGCGCCGCGAAGAGCGGGTTGCGCCGCAGAACGTCGTCCACGAGTTCTCTCCTTGTCGACCTGCTCAGGGGACCTGGATCCCCCTTGTATCAAGGCACCGAGGTGCCCATTTTGCCGGACGGTCCAAACAGTGTGATCTGTCACAAGGATGCCGCACTGGTGTCCCGGGGTACGCGGCAGGGGTCCAATTGGACGCCGATCTTCAGGGCCCGGGGCAGATGTCAGTGCCACGCCTTAGGCTGGCCGGGTGTCCAAATCGCCGGTGAGAGCACAGGCCGAGGGGGCTGCGCGGGTGGTTGTACGTCGCGATTCCGCTGTGGGCGAACAGAGCCCCGATGGCGGTAGGAAAACGGCGAAAGCGACAGAGAGGGCGGTGCCTTCAGGCAAGTCGGCGCCGGCCAAGAAGGCTGCCGCCAAGAAGGCTGCCGCCAAGAAGGCTGTCGCCGGGGAGTCCGGGGCCGCGAGCAAGAAGGCAGCCGCGAAGGAGTCGGCGGCTGCGAAGGAGTCGGCATCTGTGAAGAAGACGGCATCCGTGAGGAAGGCGCCTGCCGCCAAGAAGGTCACCGTCGCGCCCAAGAAGGCCACGGCCCGCGTCAAGGGCACCGCCCCCGCGAAGGCCGTCGTCCATCCGCCGGGTGACGAGTCGCGCACCGCCCTGGTCCGCCGGGCCCGCCGTATCAACCGCGAGCTCGCCGAGGTCTTCCCCTACGCCCACCCCGAGCTGGACTTCGACAACCCCTTCCAACTGGTCGTCGCCACGGTCCTGTCCGCCCAGACCACCGACCTGCGCGTCAACCAGACGACACCCGCCCTCTTCGCCAAGTACCCCACCCCCGAGGACCTGGCCGCCGCCAACCCGGAGGAGGTGGAGGAGATCCTCCGCCCGTGCGGCTTTTTCCGGGCCAAGACAAAGTCGGTCATAGGGCTCTCCAAGGCCCTGGTCGAGGACTTCGGCGGTGAGGTCCCGGGCCGGCTGGAGGACCTGGTCAAGCTGCCCGGCGTTGGCCGCAAGACCGCGTTCGTCGTGCTCGGCAACGCCTTCGGGCGGCCCGGCATCACCGTGGACACGCACTTCCAGCGTCTGGTGCGCCGCTGGCAGTGGACCGGCGAGACCGACCCGGACAAGATCGAGGCCGCCATCGGCGCGCTCTTCCCGAAGAGTGACTGGACGGACCTCTCGCACCATGTGATCTGGCACGGCCGCCGCATCTGCCACGCCCGCAAGCCCGCCTGCGGAGCCTGCCCGATCGCCCCGCTCTGCCCGGCGTTCGGCGAGGGCGAGACCGACCCGGAGAAGGCGAGGAAGCTGCTCAAGTACGAGAAGGGCGGCTTCCCCGGCCAGCGCCTGCGGCCCCCGCAGGCGTATCTGGACGCGGGCGGCAAGCCGGCGCCGCCGCTGGGGGCCGGATGAGCTGCCCGAACGGGGGATCGCGGTCGTTCGCGGAACGATCTCGCACCCGCCGCGCGTTGGAAGCGGCAGGACGACGGGGGTGGCGATGACGCGCGCGAGCGACACACAGGGCGGGCCTTTGACGCCGAGCAAGGAGGGCCTGCCGGCCTGGCTTGATCCGGTGGTGCACGCTGTGGAGACGGTCGGGCCGCGGCAGCTCAGCCGTTTCCTGCCGCCGGAGGACGGCGCCGGCCGCCAGTCCGCCGTGCTGATCCTGTTCGGGGAGGGCGAGCGCGGGCCCGAGCTGCTGCTCATGGAGCGCGCGAGCTCCCTGCGCTCGCACGCCGGCCAGCCCTCGTTCCCCGGCGGCGCCCTCGACCCGGAGGACGGCGATCCGCGCGGCGACGGCCCGCTGCGGGCCGCCCTGCGCGAGGCGGAGGAGGAGACCGGCCTCGACCCCTCCGGCGTCCAGCTCTTCGGCGTCCTGCCCAGGCTGTACATCCCGGTCAGCGGCTTCGTCGTCACCCCGGTGCTGGGCTGGTGGCGCGTACCGAGCCCGGTCGGGGTCGTCGATCCGAACGAGACCGCCAGGGTCTTCACCGTCCCCGTGGCGGATCTCACGGATCCCGCCAACCGCGCCACCACCGTCCACCCCAGCGGCCACCGAGGTCCGGCATTTCTGGTCGAATCCGCCCTTGTATGGGGTTTCACGGCCGGAATCATCGACCGGCTGCTGCACTTCGCGGGCTGGGAGCGGCCCTGGGACCGCGAGAAGCAGGTCCCGCTCGACTGGCGCGCATGACAGGGTGGCCTCCGTGAACGTGCTGGACATCTTGTTGCTGGTCGCCGCCGTGTGGTTCGCGGTCGTCGGGTACCGCCAGGGATTCGTCGTCGGCATCCTGTCGGTGATCGGCTTTCTGGGCGGCGGTCTCGTCGCGGTCTACGTACTGCCCGTCATCTGGGACGCGCTCACGGACAAGGCGGAGGTGAACACGACCGCGGCCGTCGTCGCGGTCGTCGTCGTCATCGTCTGCGCCTCCGTCGGCCAGGCCCTCACCACCCACCTCGGCAACAAGCTGCGCCGGCACATCACCTGGTCCCCGGCCCGGGCCCTCGACGCCACCGGCGGCGCCCTGGTCAACGTCGTGGCGATGCTCCTGGTCGCCTGGCTGATCGGCTCGGCCCTCGCGGGCACCACACTGCCGACGCTCGGCAAGGAGGTCCGCAACTCCAAGGTGCTGCTGGGCGTCTCACAGGCGCTGCCGGACCAGGCCGCCACCTGGTTCGCCGACTTCTCCTCCGTCCTCGCGCAGAACGGCTTCCCGCAGGTCTTCAGCCCGTTCTCGAACGAGCCCATCACCGACGTCCAGCCGCCGGACCCGGCCCTGGCCAACAGCCCCGTGGCGAGCCGCGCCCAGCGCTCCATCGTCAAGGTCATGGGCACGGCCCCGAGCTGCGGCAAGGTCCTGGAGGGCACCGGCTTCGTCTTCTCCGGCCGCCGGGTGATGACCAACGCGCACGTGGTGGGCGGCGTCGACGAGCCGACCGTGCAGATAGGCGGCGAGGGCAAGAAGTACGACGCCACGGTCGTCCTCTACGACTGGCGGCGCGACATCGCCGTACTGGACGTGCCCGACCTCAAGGCGCCCGCGCTGCGCTTCACCACCCAGGACGCGACCAGCGGGGACGGCGCGATCGTCGCCGGCTTCCCGGAGAACGGGGCGTACGACGTGCGTGCCGCGCGCGTGCGTGGCCGCATCACGGCCAACGGCCCGGACATCTACCACCGGGACACGGTCCGCCGCGACGTCTACTCCCTGTACGCGACCGTCCGCCAGGGCAACTCCGGCGGCCCGCTGCTCACCCCCGACGGCAAGGTCTACGGCGTGGTGTTCGCCAAGTCCCTCGACGACTCCTTGACGGGGTACGCGCTGACCGTGGACGAGATCCAGGAGGACATCACCAAGGGGCGCACCGCCAACCAGCAGGTGGACAGCGACAGCTGCGCGCTCTAGGAGCGGCCCTGCGGCGGGGTGGCCGGGGCGTCACTCGCGCGGGTGGCGCCTCAGTCGCGGGTGTGGCGCAGACGTACGGAGACCCAGCGGGCCCGGCGACGGAGGATGCGCGGGATCCCGACCCGGGGATCCGCGGTCACCATCTGCGGTGCGCCGCTTCGATGGTGGGGGTTCGCACCGCCCGCCGAGCGGCGATTGCGGCTTGCGTCACTGTAGTCGTGCGTCCAGCCCATACCCCGACGTGTGCCCCCGCCCCATGGTCGATAACCGCTCCCGGCGCGCCCAATTGGCCTATGCGCCAGGCAATTGGCCGTTCGTCGGACAAGCGTTCACGTGCGGATACCGGGCGGGGTCGTCCGGTCACCGATCGGGTTCGGGATCCTTGAGCCAGTTGATGAGCTCCGAGGAGAACGCGACCGGGTCCTCCTCGTGCGGGAAGTGGCCGAGACCGTCGAACAGGCGCCAGCGGTAGGGGGCTTCGACGTACTCACCGGATCCGGCCGCGCTGCGCGTGCGCATCACGGGGTCGAGCGAGCCGTGCAGATGGAGGGTCGGCACGCGCACGGGCCGCTTCATGCGGCGGTTGAACTGGATGCCGTCCGGGCGGGCCAGGGAGCGCACCATCCAGCGGTACGGCTCGACGGCGCAGTGCGCGGCGGAGGGGATGCACATGGCGCGGCGGTACGTCTCGAGCGCCTCGTCCTCGGGCGGGCGCGGCCCGGACCAGTCCTGGATCAGCTCCGCCACGAGCGCCCCGTCGTCGGCGGTGAGCTGCCGCTCCGGGATCCAGGGCCGCTGGAACCCCCAGATGTGTGAACCGGCGCGCGTCTGCTTGACGTCTCGGAGCATGGCCGAGCGCCAGCGCCGCGGATGCGGCATGGAGGCGACCGCCAGCCGCCGCACCAGCTTGGGGCGCATCGCGGCGGCCGTCCACGCGAGGTATCCGCCCAGGTCGTGGCCGACCAGCGCGGCGTCCGGCTCGCCGAGCGAGCGGATGACGCCGGTGACGTCGAGCGCGAGGTTGGCGGGGTCGTAACCGCGCGGCGTACGGTCGCTGCCCCCGACGCCCCGCAGGTCCATGGCGACGGCCCGGAAGCCCGCGTCGGCGAGCACCACCAGCTGGTGCCGCCAGGTCCACCAGAACTGCGGGAAGCCGTGCAGCAGCAGCACCAGCGGCCCGTCGCCCAGCTCGGCGATGTGGAAGCGGGCGCCGTTGGCGGCGACGTCGCGGTGGCTCACCTTCCTCCCGCCGGGGACGTCGAGAAGAACGGCCGAGGCCGGTTGTGCCGAAGGTGTGGCGGGGTCCGTCATGACGATGAGCGTGCCACAGCCTCGATGGCCTCGGGGACCCGGTCCTGCGGGAGCTCCGGACGCGGGTGCGGCTTGGCCTTCTGCAGGACGACCGCGGTCTCCTTCATCGAGGCGGCGACCTTCTGCGGGCCCTTGCTCTTCTTGGCCTTCTTCGCGAAGACCACGCCGATCAGCGCCAGCACGACCGCGACCAGCACATTCGCCGCGAAGGACAGCAGGAAGCAGATCGCGAGGTTCCAGTCGGTCCAGGTGCGGATGCCGTACGCCAGCGCGAAGTTCAGCATCGGCAGGGAGAAGATCAGCACCGCGCCGGCTGCCGAGAAGGCCCCGCCGCTGGTCGCGCCGCGCTTGACGTCCTGCTTGAGCTGCGCCTTCGCCAGCGCGATCTCGTCGTGCACCAGCGCCGACATTTCCGTCGTCGCCGAGGCGAACAGCTGGCCGATGCTGCGTTCGGCGCCGACCGGGCTGCCGTCGGGTGCGCTCATCGCGGTCTCTCCCTCTCCGTCTTTTGTACCGTCTCGTCAGATCATGCCGGACCGTCGTGGTCCTCGCCTGCCCCGCCCGGTACTTCGGCAAGCTCGTGGCGCGCCGCTGCCTTCTCCTGGGCGATCCGGCGGTGTTCCGCGGCTTTGGCCTCGTAGCGGGCGGCCAGGCGCAGGTGGTACGCCGGGTCGTCCTCCTCGTAGACGTCCGGGATGCCGTCGAGGTCGTCGTCGCGCTCCTCGTCCTCCCACAGGCGGCGGTACTTGGCGTTCCGTATCTTCAGCAGGACGGTCGCCAGCGTGGCGGCGATGAGCGAGCCCAGCAGCACGGCGGCCTTGACCTCGTTCGTCATCGTCTCGTCGCCGGCGAAGGCGAGTTCGCCGATGAGCAGCGAGACCGTGAAGCCGATGCCGGCGAGGCTCGCCACCGCGAACACGTCCGCCCAGGCGAGGTCGTCGCTGAGCGAGGCCCGGGTGAAACGGGCCGTCAGCCAGGTCCCGCCGAAGATGCCGAGCGCCTTGCCGACGACCAGCCCGAGGACGACACCGAGGGTCTCCGGCGAGCCGAACACCTCCGCGAGCGCTCCGCCGGAGACGGAGACACCCGCGCTGAACAGCGCGAACAGCGGTACGGCCAGGCCGGCCGACAGAGGCCGTACGAGGTGCTCGATGTGCTCGCCGGGGGAGTGGGCCTCGCCTTCCTTGCGGTGGCAGCGCAGCATCAGGCCCATGGCCACGCCGGCGACGGTGGCGTGGACGCCGCTGTTGTACATCAGCGCCCAGATCACGAGCGCGAGCGGCACGTACACGTACCAGCCGCGTACGCCCTTGCGCAGCAGCAGCCAGAAGACGCCCAGGCCGACCACGGCGCCGCCGAGCGCGGCGAAGTTCAGGTCGGCGGTGAAGAAGACGGCGATGATCAGGATCGCGAAGAGGTCGTCGACGACGGCGAGCGTGAGCAGGAAGGCCCGCAGCGCGCTCGGCAGGGAGGTGCCGATGACCGCGAGCACGGCGAGCGCGAAGGCGATGTCGGTGGCGGTGGGCACGGCCCACCCCGCCAGGGAGCCGCCGCCGGTGACGTTGGTGAGGGTGTAGACGAGCGCCGGTACGGCCATGCCGCACAGGGCGGCGACGACCGGGAGGGCGGCGGCCCTGGGCTCGCGCAGGTCGCCCGCGACGAGCTCGCGCTTGAGTTCGATGCCGGCGACGAAAAAGAAGATCGCCAGCAGTCCGTCGGCGGCCCAGTGGGCGACCGACAGGTCGAGGCCGATTGAGGCGGGGCCCAGCCGGAAGTGGGCGACGTTCTCGTAGCTGTCGTGCAGCGCGGGGATGTTCGCCCAGAGCAGCGCGGTGACCGCGGCGGCGAGCAGCAGCACACCGCCGACGGTCTCGGTGCGCAGCGCGTCCGCCACATAGGTCCGCTCGGGTAGGGACAGCCGTCCGAGGACCTTGCGAGGGGTGGTGGAGCGGGGCGCGGTCACGGGGGAGACCTCCGGTTCTGGGCAGGACACGGCTTCCTGCCGACCAGACTTCCCGGCACCCCTATGAGCTCGTTTTGTTTAGCTTACCTAAGTGTGCGGTGGGCTGCACGGGGTGATCTTCACCAACGCCGCGAGGGGCACCCGGAGCGCGTGGCTGCCGGGTGCCCCTCGTCCGTCCCTCTTATGCCGTACTCAGTCCTCGCTGGGTGCCGCGGGCAGCTTGGACTGGATGAGGTCCATGACCGTGGAGTCGGTCAGCGTGGTGACGTCACCGAGCTGGCGGTTCTCCGCGACGTCCCGGAGCAGACGGCGCATGATCTTGCCGGAGCGGGTCTTGGGCAGCTCGGCCACCGGCAGGACCCGCTTGGGCTTGGCGATCGGGCCGAGGGTGTTGCCGACGTGGTTGCGCAGCTCGGCGACCAGGTCCTCGGTCTCGGCGGCCGTACCGCGCAGGATCACGAAGGCGACGATCGCCTGCCCGGTCGTCTCGTCCGCCGCGCCGACCACGGCGGCCTCGGCGACCGACGGGTGGGAGACGAGCGCGGACTCGACCTCGGTGGTGGAGATGTTGTGCCCCGAGACGAGCATGACGTCGTCGACCCGGCCGAGCAGCCAGATGTCGCCGTCGTCGTCCTTCTTGGCACCGTCACCGGCGAAGTACTTGCCCTCGAAGCGCGACCAGTACGTGTCGATGAACCGCTGGTCGTCGCCCCAGATGGTGCGCAGCATCGACGGCCACGGCTCGGTGAGCACCAGGTAGCCGCCACCGCCGTCGGGCACCTCGCGCGCCTCGTCGTCGACGACCGTCGCGGAGATGCCGGGCAGCGGCGTCTGCGCGGAGCCGGGCTTCGTCGCGGTCACGCCCGGCAGCGGGGTGATCATCATCGAGCCGGTCTCGGTCTGCCACCAGGTGTCCACGATCGGGGTGCGGTCACCGCCGATGTTCTTGCGGTACCAGATCCACGCCTCGGGGTTGATCGGCTCGCCCACCGAGCCCAGCACCCGCAGGCTGGACAGGTCGAACTTGGCGGGGATGTCGTCGCCCCACTTCATGAACGTACGGATCGCGGTCGGCGCGGTGTAGAGGATCGTCACGCCGTACTTCTGCACGATCTCCCAGAAGCGGCCCTGGTGCGGGCTGTCGGGCGTGCCCTCGTACATGACCTGCGTCGCGCCGTTGGCGAGCGGGCCGTAGACGATGTACGAGTGACCGGTGACCCAGCCGACGTCGGCGGTGCACCAGTACACGTCCGTCTCCGGCTTGAGGTCGAAGACCGCGTGGTGGGTGTAGGCGGTCTGCGTCAGGTAGCCGCCGGAGGTGTGCAGGATGCCCTTCGGCTTACCCGTGGTGCCCGAGGTGTACAGGATGAACAGCGGGTGCTCGGCGTTGAACGCCTGCGGGGTGTGCTCGGGGCTCTGCCGCTCCACGGCGTCGTGCCACCACACGTCGCGGCCCTCGGTGAAGGCGACCTCCTGGCCCGTGCGGCGCACGACCAGCACGTGCTCGACGATGCCCGCCTTCTCCACCGCCTCGTCCACGGCCGGCTTGAGCGCGGACGGCTTGCCGCGCCGGTAGCCGCCGTCGGAGGTGATGACCACGCGCGCGTCGGCGTCCTGGATGCGGGTGGCGAGCGCGTCCGAGGAGAAGCCGCCGAAGACGACCGAGTGGGCGGCGCCGATCCGGGCGCACGCCAGCATCGCGATCGCGGTCTCGGGGATCATCGGCATGTAGACGGCGACCCGGTCGCCGGCCTGAACTCCCAGCTCCAGCAGGGCGTTGGCCGCCTTGGAGACCTCGTCCTTGAGCTCGGCGTAGGTGATCGCGCGGCTGTCGCCGGGCTCGCCCTCGAAGTGGATGGCGACCCGGTCGCCGAGTCCGGCCTCCACATGCCGGTCGACGCAGTTGTAGGCGACGTTGAGCTCGCCGTCCTTGAACCACTTGGCGAACGGCGGGTTCGACCAGTCGAGGGTCTCGGTGGGCTCCTTGGCCCAGGTCAGCCGACGGGCCTGCTCGGCCCAGAAGCCGAGCCTGTCAGCCTTGGCCTGTTCATACGCCTCCGCCGTGACGTTGGCGTTGGCGGCCAGGTCGGCGGGGGGTGCGAACCTGCGCTCTTCCTTCAGCAGGTTGGCCAGGCTTTCGTTGCTCACGGCATCTGCCTTTCCCAGGGTGTCCGTTGTGTCCCAGGCCACAGCTCATCAGACCCGGGGGTGCGATGACAAGGGCCGACCGTCGATTGGTTTAGACCTCTCGGAGGTCCGTCTCGGCGGCGGGGTCATTCGTACCCACGGACGCCGACCAGGCAGGGTTCATCCTCTGTAACGCCTCTCACAGTCCCGCCCAACTACCAGTGAGGCGCACCGAGAGAGAGGACAGCCGAGTGGACGGCATACGGGGCGGGCCCGCGGCGGCGGCCCACGACCCTCAGCTCTTCGAAGAGTTCTACCGGCGCCATGTGGACGCCGTGATGTCTTTCGTGGCCCGGCGTGTCGCCGACGTCCACACGGTGGCGGACCTGACCGCCGAGGTCTTCCTCGCGGCACTCGACTCCGCCCACACCTATCACCCCGGCCGGGGCGACGAGCGGGCCTGGCTGTACGGGATCGCACGCAACATCGTCTCCTCCGAACGCCGCCGGGTCGCCCGGGAGACGGCGCGGAACCTCCGGATCTCGGGGCGGCGGTTGCTGGAGCCCGACGACATCGCGCGGCTCGAGGACAAGCTCGACGCCGAGAGTCCGGGGCGCCGGGCACTGGCCGCGCTGGAGCGGCTCCCTGACGGTGAACGGGCCGTCGTCGAACTCGTCGCCGTGGACCAGCTCACGGTGACCGAGGCCGCCGCCGCGCTCGGCATCCGCCAGGTCACGGCCCGGGTGCGGCTGCACCGGGCCCGCAAGGCCCTGCGGGCGGAGGCGGATCCGGTGCCGGAGGCCCCGGCCGGCACATCCCTGTCGTACGTCACCGGCGGAGCCGGAGAATCCGGAGGAGAGGCATGACCACGAAGACCACGTTCGAAGACCGGCTGCTGGCCGAGCTGCGGCGCGAGATCGACGTGCGCGGGGCCACCGGTCCCGCCGAAGCGGTCACCGCGCGACGCTCCCCGTTCGCGGGGGCGCTCACGGGGGCGCTCACGGGGGCGCTCACGGGGGCGCTCACGGGGGCGCTCACGGGGGTGCTCACGGGGGTGCTCACGGGACGGCGGATCGCCCTGATGGCGGGCGCCTGCGCCGTGACCGGCCTGGTGCTGGCGCTCGTGCCGGGCTCACCGGGCGAGTCCCCGGCGTACGCGGTGGAGCGGCACGGCGACGGCAGCGTCACACTCACCCTCACGAAGATCGCGATAGGCCAGGATGCCCAGCGCCGACTGGCCGAACGCCTGCGGGCCGAGGGCATTCACGTGACCATCGACAACCTCCCCTACGGTCGGCACTGCGCTCAGCCGCGCGGCAAGACGCTGGGGAGCAGCGTGGAACGGTGGTTCATCGGCGGGCCGCCCGAGGAGGGCTCCGTCCCCGTCGGCGGCCCGACCGACCCGGCCTTCCACCGCAATTGGCAGGTCACCCTGCACCCGGGCGACTCCCTGGGCGTGGAGAACACCAGCCGCAAGGACGGGAAACCCGGGCTCAACTCCGAGTCGTTCTACGCGATCAAGGGCAAGATCGCGCCGTGCGAGCCGGAGTCTCAGGGCTGAGGGGGCCGGCAGGCGGCGGGCGGCGTACGGGGGTCGCCGCCCGCCTTCGCTAGGCCTGCCCCGGACAGAGGCCGCTCGGTGGACAGGGGCCGCTCGGTGGGCAGGGGCCGCCGGGTGCGGACCGCCGCCTCAGCCCGTTGCCGTGGGGCGGGGCCCCGCGCTCACGCCGGCAGGCCGGCCTCCCGTACGTGCTCGAACACCCGGTCCCCGTCCACCTCGGTGAGCAGATAGGCCTGGGCCTCGCCCACGTGGAAGTACATGCCGTGCAGCTCCAGCTCGCCCTCCTTCAGGGCGCGGGCGATCGAGTCGTGGGCGCGCAGGTGCTCCAACTGCTGGACCACGTTGGTCAGGCAGAGCTGCTCGACCGGGTCCTCCGGCGCTCGCCCGGCCAGCCTGCCCCACGGCAGGCTGTCGTCTGCCACGCGCTCCAGGCTGGGCAGCCCGTGCCGCAGCCACCGCTCGAGCGGGGTCCGGGTGCCGCCCGGTTCGGAGCCGAGCAGTGCCTGCATCGCTCCGCACCCGGAGTGCCCGCACACCGTGATGGACCGCACCTTCAGCACGTCCACCGCGTACTCGATCGCCGCGGCCACCGAGTCGTCCCCGCTCTCCTCGCCCGGGCGCGGGACGAAGTTGCCCACGTTGCGCACGACGAACAGGTCGCCCGGACCACTGGAGGTGATCATCGAGGTGACCAGTCGTGAGTCGGCGCAGGTCAGGAAGAGCTGCGAAGGGCGCTGCCCCTCGCGCGCCAGCCGGGCCAGTTCACTGCGCACCAGGGGCGCCGTGTTGCGCTGGAACGCGCTGATGCCACGCGCCAGTTCGTGCCCGCTGGCTCCGCCGGGACCCGTCGGGTCCGGCTCGGCGCGGTCCGTCCCGTCCGGGTCGTGCTCGGAGTGGGGCGCGGACCCGGGGCGGTCGCACTGGTGGTTGCGCCAGGGTGTCCAGGGCCGGCAACGGCAGCCGGTGAAGGCCTGGGGCTCGGAGATGCGGGTGCCGGGATGCCGGCCGGCGATCTCCACGGTGCCGCCCTGCGCGGTGTGCGTCTTCTGCCAGTCCTGCAGCGTCTCGTACGCCGCGTGGTCCATGAACGAACCGTCCAGCTCGACGACGGCGTCGGCCCCATGGGGTACGAGATGCAGGGCCCGGCTGAGCCGTGGCACCGCGAGGAACGTCAGCTGTCCTCTGACGTGTACGTGATGGACTCCTTCCGTCTCGTCGTGCGTGATGCGGGTGCGGGTGAGGCGGTGCAGGGCGACGCCGACGGCCATGGCGACGCCCAGCGCCACGCCCTCCAGGACGCCGAGGGACACGACGCCCAGGGTGGTGACGGCGTAGACCCACACTTCCCGGTGGCGCGTCACCGTGCGGATGTGGTTCAGGGACACCATCTGGATGCCGACGGCCATCACCAGGGCGGCGAGCGAGGCGAGCGGGATGAGCTCCAGGAGCGGGACCATCAGCAGGGTGGCGATCACTACGAGAACGCCGTGCAGCATCGTGGAGTTCCTGCTCACGGCGCCCGCGTTCACATTCGCCGAACTGCGCACCGCCACACCGGCGATGGGAAGTCCGCCGAGCGATCCGGAGACGATGTTGGCGGCGCCCTGTCCGAGCAGTTCGCGGTCGAGGTTGGAGCGCCCGACCCGGGTCGAAAGGCCGGGACGTCCGGCGACCAGCTTGTCCACGGCGACCGCGCCGAGCAGTGACTGCACGCTGCACACCAGCGTGGTGGTGAGCACGGCGGCGACGAGGCCGAGCACGGGGCCCTCGGGCAGCCCGGCCAGGGCGTGGTTGCTCCAGGACGGCAGGTCGACCTTGGGCAGGCGCAGCCCGGCGAGGGCGGCGACCGAGGTGGCTCCGGCCACGGCGATGAGCGCGGCCGGGATCTTGCGCAGCAGGCGGCCGGCCCGGCCGGGCAGTCTCGGCCAGAGCAGCAGCAGCGCGAGGGTCAGCGCGCTCACCGAGACGGCCGCCGGGTGCACTTGTGCCAACTGGGCGGGCAGTGCGCGGAGGTTGTCGGGGACGGAGCTCTGCGGTGTGCCGCCGAGCACGATGTGCAGCTGGGCGACGGCGATGGTGACGCCGATCCCGGCGAGCATGCCGTGCACGATGGCGGGGCTGACGGCGAGCGCGCCGCGGGCCACGCGCAGGCAGCCCAGGCCGAGTTGGGCGAGTCCGGCGAGGACGGTGATGGCGCAGGTCGTCCGCCATCCGTAGCGCAGGATGAGGTCGGCGGTGACGACCGTGAGTCCGGCGGCCGGTCCGCTCACCTGGAGCGGGGAGCCGCCGAGCCGTCCGGCGACGAGCCCGCCCACGGCGGCGGCGACGAGGCCGGCCTGCAGGGGGGCGCCGGTGGCGAGGGCGATGCCCAGGGACAGGGGCAGGGCGATCAGGAAGACCGCGATCGAAGCCGACACGTCGGCACCCGCGATCCGGAAGCGGCGGGGGCCGGTCGGCGGTGGGCTGTGGGGTGGGTGGGTGCGCTCGGTCCGGTTCTGGTCGGCGGCGCGTGTGGGGACGCAGGCAGACATTGTTTCCCGTCTCCTCCGGGGCTGCGCGGTCGCGTAACTGGGGCTCCCGCTCAGGGCGGGGTTCGGTCGCGGCCGTAGGTCACGGCGTAAATCGGCGGGATGTATCAACGCTCGGTAAACGGATCGTAATGCAGAGTAAAGGACGGGCATAGACTTTACGGGCAAATGGGCGAATAAATCACCCCGACGAGTGAAGTGGCCATTTGATCGGCTTGTCGTACTAATTCCTTCTCGGGCCCGTGCGAATTTGGCGGCGCTGTCGGCACCCGAGAGAAGGAAGAAGGTGGGCGACACATGGCCGCCACCCACAGGATCGCCGCGGGCTCCGTGATCGTCGCGGTCTGCGCCGCATCGCTCGCCGGTTGCTCGACCGGCACTCCCCGGCACGAAGCCCCCGAGACGCAGACGGCGAAGCCGGCCCAGGCGCCGAAGAGCGCGGTCCGGCTGATCGGAGACGGCTCCACCGCCTACACCGGCGCCCAGCCCCACCTGCCGAGGCCCGAACGGCTGCGGCCCGGCCAGAAGCCCCCGCAGTTCGTCGTCTTCTCCTGGGACGGCGCGGGCGAGGACAGCCAGAAGCTGTTCTCCCACTTCCGTGAGGTCGCCAAGGCCAACAACGCGACGATGACGTACTTCCTGAGCGGCGTGTACATGCTGCCGGACGAGAAACGCGACCTGTACCGGCCGCCGCAGCACTCCCCGGGCCGCTCCGACATCGGCTTCAACGACCGCCGCGGCATCTCCGCCACAGCGAAGCAGCTGCGCCTCGCGTGGCTGGAGGGCAACGAGATCGGCACGCACTTCAACGGCCACTTCTGCGGCAGCGGCGGCGGGGTCGGCGAGTGGTCGGTGGAGGACTGGAAGGACGAGATCGCCCAGGCCAAGCAGTTCGTGAGGACCTGGAAGACCAACACCGGCATGCGGAACGTGTCCCCACTGCCCTTCGACTACGACAAGGAGCTCATCGGCGCCCGCACACCCTGCCTCGAAGGCCGGCGGAACTTCATGAAGGCGGCCCGTGAACTGGGCTTCCGCTACGACACCAGCGGTGTCAACGACCAGGTCTGGCCCGAGCGGAAGCAGGGCTTGTGGGACGTGTCCATGCAGCTCGTGCCCTTCCCCGGGCACTCCTACGAGCAGCTCACCATGGACTACAACTTCATGGTCAACCAGTCGGGCACCACCACCCAGGGCGACCCCGGCAAGTTCGACTTCTGGGGCGACCAGATGCGCGACGGCCTGCTCAAGGGCTTCTACCGGGCGTACGACGGCAACCGCGCGCCCCTGATCATCGGCAACCACTTCGAGTCCTGGAACGGCGGCACCTACATGCGGGCCGTCGAGGAGGTCATCGAGGCGGTGTGCACCAAGAAGGAGGTGCGCTGTGTCTCGTTCCGCCGGCTCGTGGACTGGCTGGACGCCCAGGACCCGGCGACGCTGGAGAAGCTGCGCTCCCTGAAGGTCG
This sequence comes from Streptomyces sp. NPDC055506, assembly GCF_053643595.1. Classification (NCBI taxonomy): domain Bacteria; kingdom Bacillati; phylum Actinomycetota; class Actinomycetes; order Kitasatosporales; family Streptomycetaceae; genus Streptomyces; species Streptomyces sp. NPDC055506. Next base: position 23,203 of record NZ_JBSHKH010000079.1, read on the forward strand.
GCGAGAAGCCGAAGCAGGGCTGGGCGTCCTTCCTCGCCGGCGGCCCCGCCCCGGCCCCGAGGGGCGTGCCCGGGGCTCCGGCGGCGAAGCGGTAGCGCAGTGAAGAAGGCCACTCCGCCGTGGGGAGGGCCCCCGGGATGCGTAGGGTCGTACTCATGAGTACAGCAGGTGCGACCGCCGATCCCCTCGCGACCCTGGGGGCGCTGCCCGGGGTGGCCGAGTCCGTGGAGTCCGTGCGCAAGGCCGTGGACCGGGTCTACGGGCACCGGATCATGCGGCGGCGCAGCAACGCGGTCACCTCCGAGGCGGCCCTGCGTGGCGCCCGTGGCTCGGCGGCGCTGTCCGGCGCGGACTGGGCCCTGGAAGAGGTGCGCCGGCGTACGGACTTCAGCGGTGACGACGAGGCGCACACCGTGGGTGCCGCGCTGCGGCTCACCGCGGAGGCGGGTCAGTTGCTGTCGATCTGGCGGCAGTCACCCCTGAGGGTGCTGGCACGGCTGCACCTGGTCGCGGCCGCCGGCCAGGCAGACCAGGTGGGACGGCCCCGGCAGGAGGGCGAGCCGGTCGACGAGCCGCTCGTCGCGCTGCCGCTGCCGAGCGCCGCCGAAGCGCACGGCCGGCTGGAGGGACTGGGCGGGCTGATCATCGCGGGCGGCACCGCACCGGCGCTGGTGACGGCCGCCGTCGTGCACGGCGAACTCCTCGCGCTGCGCCCCTTCACGTCCCACAACGGCCTGGTCGCGCGGACGGCCGAGCGCATCGTCCTGGTCGGCAGCGGCCTGGACCCGAAGTCGGTCTGCCCGGCCGAGGTCGGCCACGCCGAGCTGGGCCGCGGTGCCTACCTGGAAGCCCTCGACGGGTACGTCTCCGGTACGCCGGAGGGCGTGGCCGCCTGGATCGCCCACTGCGGCAGGGCGGTCGAACTGGGGGCACGCGAGTCGACGGCGGTGTGCGAGGCGCTCCAGCGCGGAGCGGCGTGACGCTCGTCAACAGGGGCCGGAACCGGAAGGGCCGGAAAGAGATGCGGCGGTACGAGAAACTCGTACCGCCGCTGGCATGAGCATCGGGTTACCAAGCGTCCTCGGTATATGCCCATCAGGTCGGGAACTTTGCCCGTCACCTGGTGCGGCTGGCCCGTATTCGACGGGTCGACGTCGCGTGGGTGCCCGGTGTTCATGCGCGGTCCGTGGGGCCAAATGCGTATTTAAGGTGATCCTCTCGGATGTCCTTGGTCTCGCGGGCCGTTGAGTCCTTTGTACTCCTGCCCCGCAGTAAGCGGAAGTCCAGGCCGTACTTCTTTACTTTTGGGTTCAAATAGGACTTCGGGCCGTATCGGGTCAGGCGACCGTCGCCCGGCGCCGGTTCGCGTACCAGACGAGGCCCGCGGTGGCCGCCGCGGCGCCTATCGCGGCGACCGCGACGAGCGCGGGCCGCGGCGGTACGGAGAACGCGGGAATGCGCTGCTTGAGCCGGACCGGGCGGTGGAAGTCCAGAATCGGCCACCCGCGCGCGAGGGCCTCGCGGCGCAGCGCGCGGTCCGGGTTCACGGCGTGGGGGTTGCCCACGGACTCCAGCATCGGGACGTCGGTCGCCGAGTCGCTGTAGGCGTAGCAGCGGCTGAGGTCGTACCCCTCGGACGCGGCGAGTTCCTTGATGGCCTCGGCCTTGGTCGGGCCGTACGCGTAGTACTCCACCTCGCCGGTGAAGCAGCCGTCGTCGCCCACGACCATGCGGGTCGCCACCACGCGGTCCGCGCCGAGCAGTTCGCCGATCGGCTCGACCACCTCCGCGCCCGACGTGGACACGATCACGACGTCACGGCCCGCGGTGTGGTGTTCCTCGATGAGCGAGGCGGCCTCGTCGTAGATGATCGGGTCGATCAGATCGTGCAGCGTCTCGGCGACGATCTCCTTCACCTGCTGCACGTTCCAGCCGCGGCACAGCGCGGACAGGTAGGCGCGCATACGCTCCATCTGGTCGTGGTCGGCGCCGCCGGCCAAGAAGACGAACTGGGCATATGCGGTACGCAAGACAGCCCTGCGGTTGATGAGACCGCCTTGGTAGAACGACTTGCTGAACGTGAGCGTGCTCGACTTCGCAATGACCGTCTTGTCCAGGTCAAAGAAGGCCGCTGTGCGGGGCAACGAGTGGTTTTCCACGCCCCTGAGCATAGGGGCAGCCCATTCGGCGTAAGGTGGGGCGTGTGGGTTTGCCTGAGAGGGCTCTCGGGTACACCATGGAAGTCACGGATCGTTCGCGACCGTGCTAACCCGGCCCGACTCCTCCCCCCCCGAGTCGGCCGTGGGGACGACCCCCGCTCTCCCCCCCGGCGGGGGTCGTCGCATGTCCGGGTGGGTTTTCTCCTTCTTTCTGCGGCCGGATCGCCGCTCTGATGTGGTGCTGAAGGCAGACTTGTCATGTCTATGACTCGTCACTTTGCGTAGCTGTCGGACTGCTCTGTGGAAGTCGTACACAGGGTCTGTGGGGCTCACCGGTATGGGTGACGGCGATATTCACAACTGTCGACGCGTCCACAGTTATCCACCAAGATCCACACGATTTCCGAGATCGCTGCACCGTGATTCCTGCGCGCCCCGCTCGCGGCGAGTTCATGGCCGGTTCCGATTGCCGGGGGGCGTTTGGCCGGTTTCTGTCGGCCGTTCATAGGGAGGCCGCCTTGTCGGTTCTTCCCACGATCGGGAATCGCGGGGCCGCAGGGCCGCGCGAGGCAAGCAGTGAAGGGGGATGACCGTGGCCGGAGCCGTCACACACGATCCGCCACCGGCCGCCGGAGGGCGGAAGGGCGGACCACTGATCGTCACCGAGGACAGCGACCTCCTCGACGACCTGCTGCGCCTGTGCGCGGCGGCGGGCGCCACCCCTGAGGTGCACCACGGGGTGCCGGAGCGCAGAGGCGGCTGGGAGGCCGCGCCGCTCGTCCTCGTGGGTGACGACGCCGCGCGGCGCGTGCGCGGAGCCGTGCACAGAAGGGGCGTTGTCCTCGTCGGCCGGGACCAGGACGACTCGGGGGTGTGGCGGCGGGCCGTCGAGATCGGCGCCGAGCACGTCCTGATGCTGCCCGACGGCGAGCAGTGGCTCGTCGACCGCATCGCCGACGTGGCCGAGGGCGTCGGGCGGCCCGCCCTCACCGTGGGCGTCATCGGAGGCCGGGGCGGGGCCGGAGCGTCCACGCTCGCGTGCGCGCTGGCCGTCACCTCGGCGCGGGAGGGGCTGCGCACGCTCCTCGTGGACGCCGATCCGCTGGGCGGCGGACTCGACGTACTCCTCGGCGGTGAGACGGCCGAAGGGCTGCGCTGGCCCGCGTTCGCCTCCTCCCGTGGACGGGTCGGCGGCGGCGCCCTGGAGGAGTCGCTGCCCGAGCTGCACTCGCTGCGGGTGCTCAGCTGGGACCGCGGCGACCGGATCGCCGTCCCGCCACAGGCGGTGCGCGCGGTGCTCGCGGCGGCCCGACGCCGGGGCGGCACGGTCGTGGTCGACCTGCCACGCCGCATCGACGACGGGGTCGCCGAGGTGCTCACCCAACTGGACGTCGGCGTGCTGGTGGTGCCCGCCGAGCTGCGGGCCGTCGCGGCGGCCGGGCGTGTGGCGTCCGCCGTCGGGATGGTCCTGCGTGATCTGCGGGTGGCGGTCCGCGGGCCGTACCCGCCGGGGCTCGACGACCGGGAGGTGGCCCGGCTGCTCGGACTGCCCCTGGTCGGTGAGGTGCCGGTCGAGCCCGGGCTGCTGCGCCCGGACGAGGGCACGGCACCACCGGGTGGCGCCCCGCGCGGACCGCTCGCCCGGTTCTGCAAGGGGTTCTGGGAGCGGGCGCTCGTCGAGGCCGGTACTCCATGAGCGCGATGACCGAAGCGGTGCCCGGACCCGAGGGCGCCGGGCTGCTCGACGGGGTGCGGCGGTGGCTGGCCGAGAGCGGGGCCGAGCCGACCCCCGCGCGCGTGGCCCAGGCCCTGCGGGAACAGGGTCGGGTGCTCGGAGACGCCGAAGTCCTGGGCGCCGCCGCGCAGTTGCGGTCCGAACTGGTCGGCAGCGGCCCGCTGGAGCCGCTGCTCGCCGACCCGTCGGTGACGGACGTGCTGGTATCGGCCCCGGACCGGGTCTGGGTGGACCGGGGCGGCGGACTGGAGCTGACGTCGGTGCGTTTCGCGGACGCGGCGGCCGTACGACGACTCGCCCAGCGCCTCGCCGCCGTGGCCGGGCGCCGCCTGGACGACGCCCGGCCCTGGGCCGACGCCCGGCTGCCCGACGGGACCCGGCTGCACGCGGTGCTGCCACCGGTGGCCGTGGGCTGCGCCTGTCTGTCGCTGCGGGTCGTACGGCCGCGTGCCTTCACCCTCGGCGAGCTGGTCGCGGCGGGCACGGTGCCGCCGGGCGGCGACCGCGTGCTGCGCGCACTGCTCGACGCACGGCTGTCCTTCCTGGTCAGCGGGGGTACGGGCTCGGGCAAGACGACGCTGCTGAGTGCCCTTCTGGGGCTGGTGGGGCCGGACGAACGGATCGTCCTCGCCGAGGACTCGGCGGAACTGCGGCCGGACCATCCGCACGTGGTGCGGCTGGAGACCAGACCCGCCAACCAGGAGGGCGCGGGCCTCGTCACCCTCGAGGACCTGGTGCGCCAGGCACTGCGGATGCGGCCCGACCGGCTGGTCGTGGGCGAGGTTCGCGGGCCCGAAGTGGTGCATCTGCTGGCCGCGTTGAACACCGGCCACGAGGGCGGCTGCGGAACCGTGCACGCCAATGCCGCCGCCGATGTACCGGCCCGGCTGGAGGCGCTCGGCACGGCCGCCGGGCTGGACCGGGCCGCGTTGCACAGCCAGGTGGCGGCCGCCCTCTCCGTGGTGCTGCACCTCGTACGCGACCGGGCCGGGCGGCGGCGGATCGCCGAGGTGCATGTGCTGGAGCGCGATCCCTCAGGGCTGGTGCGGACGGTGCCGGCGCTGCGGTGGGGAGCGGAGGCCTTCGTGCGCGAGCGGGGGTGGGAGCGGCTGCGGGGGCTGATTCGTGGCGAGGGCGGCGGGGACAGCGGGGGAGTCGGGGGTGGTGGCAGTGGGCCGGGTGAGGCCGGCCAGGCGCCGGTGGCAGCGGCGGACGAGTGGTGACGGGGGCTCAGAGTGCTGAGGGATGGCGGGGCTGTGGCAGGGACCGGGAGGGCTGAGCGATGGCAGGGGCTGAGGGGCCGAGTGATGGCACGGGCTGAGGGGGCCGAGTGATGGCGGGGGTGGCTGAGATGTCGATGGGAGCGGCTGTGGCGTGTATGGGCGCGGCGGTCTGGCTGTCGGGGGAGCGGGACTCGGTGGCGCGTCGGGCGCGCTTGCTGCTCGCGGGCGGCGGAGCCGTCGGGTGTGGGCCGCCCGGGTGGCGGCGGATGAGCGATGGGCTGCGGCGGGTCCGCGGGCGGCTGCGGGCCGAGTGGTGGTCACCGGTGGCCGGGCTGGTGCTGGCGGTGCTCGGGGCGTCGGCGCTGCCGGTCGTCCTGGGGGCGGCCGGGGTGCCGTTGCTGCGGCGGGTCCGGCTGGCCGGCCGGGCGGGGCGGGACCGGGAGCGGCGGGCGGATGCGGTGATCGCGCTGTGCGGGGCGCTCGCCGGCGAGGTGCGGGCCGGACGCCAGCCGGGTGAGGCGCTGTTGCGGGCCGCGCGGGACTGCGGGGGCCTGGTGGACGCGCGGGCGACGGTTCTGGCGGCGGCGCGCTTCGGCGGCGACGTACCGGGCGCGCTTGAGACGGCGTCCCGGCAACCGGGGGGCGAGGGGCTGCGGGGGCTCGCGGCGTGCTGGCGCGTGGCAGTGGACCAGGGCGCGGGGCTCGCGGCCGGACTCGACCGGCTCACCGCCGCCCTGCGCGTCGAACGGGACCAACGCTCCGACCTGCGCGCCCAGTTGGCGGGCGCCAGGGCCACGGCGGTGATGCTCGCCTGCCTGCCGGCCCTGGGGCTTCTCATCGGCACCGCCCTCGGCGCCGAGCCCCTCCATGTCCTGCTGCACACCGCTGCGGGCCTGGGCTGTCTGATCGTCGGCGGTGTGCTGGAGGGCCTGGGGCTGTGGTGGGTGCTGCGGATCGTGCGGGGCGCGGAGGAGGCGGCATGAGCGGGGAAGTTGTCCACAGGCTGGGGGTGGCGGTGGGGATCCTGTCGGCCCTCGGGTGGTCGGTGCGGTGGCTGGCGCAGACGCGGCGGCGCCGGAGGATGCGGCGGCGGCTGGCCGAGCTGTCGCCCCGGGAGGCGACCGCTCCCGTCCCGCGCCTCGCCTTACGCCGGGCCGTGCGGGCATGGCTGCCTCCCGTGGGCGTGGCCTGCGCCGGATGGGCGCTGGTCGGCGGTCTCGTCGGTGTCGCCGTGGGACTGGCGGGTGCGGTGGGGATGTGGCGATGGCGGCTCCGGCAGGAGGCGGTGGGTACGGACGCACGGGGACCCGATGTCGCCGAGGCGGCGCGGCAACTGCCCCTCGCGGCCGATCTGCTGGCGGCCTGCATCGCGGCGGGTGCCGGTCCGGTGATCGCGGCGCAGGCGGTCGGCGAGGCCCTGGGCGGCCCTGTGGGCGACGCCCTGGCGCGAGGCGCGGCGGAGGTCCGGCTGGGTGGTGAACCGGGCGCGGCCTGGCGGAGGCTGGCCACCGTCCCCGGCGCCGAAGGCCTGGCCCGGTTGCTCGAACGGGCCGGGGTGTCCGGACTGCCCGCCGCCGCACCGGTCGCACGGCTCGCCGCAGAGGCCCGAGCCGACTGGGGCCGCGCCGCGACGGCCAGGGCCCGCCGGGCGGGCGTCATGGTCAGCGCACCGGTCGGGCTGTGCTTCCTGCCCGCGTTCATCGCGGTCGGCGTACTGCCCGTGGTGATCGGGCTCGCGGGCGGGGTGCTCGGAGGGGGTGGTGGATGACGCCGCATAGAGGCCCGAGAGAGGCCGGCGGCACCTGGCAGAGGCCGGCGACACCCGACAGAAATGCGGACTTTTTCACGGAGGTTGAGATGGATCAGGTGGTACGGGCACGGCTGCGTGCCCTGGTGTGCGGAATGCGTACGGCGCGGAGGGACGAGGGGATGGTCACGTCCGAGTACGCGATGGGAATCGTCGCGGCGGTGGCGTTCGCGGTGGTGCTCTACAAGGTCGTCACCGGCGGCGCGGTCAGCGCGGAGCTGCAGAGCATCGTGACGGAAGCCCTCAATGCGCGGATGTGAGCGGCGCTCGGACCGGGGGTTCGTGACGGCGGAGGCGGCCGTGGTGCTGCCCGTACTGGTCATGTTCGCGATGGCGCTGGTGTGCGGTCTGCTGGCCGTGGCCGCGCAGATCCAGTGCGTGGACGCGGCACGGACGGGCGCTCGCGCCGCGGCCCGCCAGGACCCGCCCGACGCGGTCGTGCGGCTGACCCGTGAGGCGGCACCCCCCGGCGCCGAGGTGACCGTCAGCCGGGAAGCGGAACACGTCCGGGTGACCGTCGTGGCCGAACCGCCGGTGCTGCGCGGGCTGTCCTTCGCCGTGCGCGAGGAGGCCGTGGCGTCGGTGGAGGAGGCGGTGGGCACATGAGACGCCGGGCCATGGCGCGCGATGTCTCCGACCGGGGTTCCGCCACCGTCTGGAGCGTCGGGGCGATCGCCGTCCTGTGCGTGGTGTTCGGCGTCGTCCTCGCGCTGGGACAGGCCGTCGCGATCCGGCACCGTGCCGCGGGCGGTGCGGATCTCGCGGCGCTCGCGGCGGCGGACCACTGGGCGGAGGGCGGCACGGCGGCCTGTGCCCGGGCCGGCCGGGTGGCACGGGCACAGGGAGTGCGGCTCGTGCGGTGCGAGGTCGTCGGCGAGATCTCGGACGTCACGGCGGCGTCCGGACGCGGGCCGTTCACGGCGGAGGTCAGGGCGCGGGCGGGGCCCCCGACCGCTCCCCTGGAGCTCCCGTCGGCGGCGAGGAGGACGCGGGCCGGTCCTCCAGCGGCTCCTCCGGACCTCCGGCCGGCCGCTCGGCCGCCACGGTCTCCGCCGTCTCCTTCTCCTCCGTCTCCTCCTTCTCCTCGGGGGCGCCCTCCAGCAGCACCGTGAGGAGGCGCACCGCCCCCCTCTTGTGCAGCGGGTCGTTGCCGTTGCCGCACTTGGGGGACTGGATGCAGGACGGGCAGCCCGCGTCGCATTCACAGGAGGCGATGGCCTGGCGGGTGGCGGTCAGCCAGGTGCGGGCGGTGTGGAAGGCGCGCTCCGCGAAGCCCGCGCCGCCGGGGTGGCCGTCGTAGACGAAGACCGTGGGCAGCAGTGTGTCGGGATGAAGCGGGATCGACACGCCGCCGATGTCCCAACGGTCGCAGGTCGCGAAGAGGGGCAGCAGACCGATCGAGGCGTGCTCGGCGGCGTGCAGGGCGCCCCCGAGGATCTCCGGGTTGATCCTGGCCCGGTCCAACTGGTCCTCGGTGACGGTCCACCACACGGCCCGGGTGCGCAGCGTACGAGGAGGGAGGTCGAGTTTCGTCTCACCCAGCACTTCACCGGTGATGAGCCGTCTGCGCAGGAAGGAGACGACCTGGTTGGTGACCTCGACGGAACCGAAGCAGAGGCGGCCGTCGCCCCAGGGGATCTCGGTGTCCGTCTCCAGGACGGAGATCGACGTCGTGTCGCGGGCGACCGTGGAGTACGGCGGGGCGGCCTCCTCGACGAGGGCGACGGAGTCCTCCAGGTCCAGGGAGCGCACCAGATAGGTGCGGCCCTGGTGGAGGTGGACCGCGCCTTCGTGCACCGTCGAGTGCGCGGCGCCGGCGTCGACCGTGCCGAGCAGCCGGCCCGTGCCGGTCTCGACGACCTGGACCGGGCGTCCGCCCTCACCGCGGATGTCGGTCAGGTCGGCGGCGCGCTCGCGGCGGGTCCAGTGCCAGGCCTTGGTGCGGCGGCGCAGCAGCTTCGCGGCCTCCAGCTGGGGGAGCAGCCCTTCGCAGGCCGGGCCGAACAGGTCGAGGTCCTCGTCCGTCAGGGGCAGCTCCGCCGCGGCGGCGCACAGATGCGGGGCCAGCACATAGGGGTTGTCCGGGTCGAGGACCGTGGACTCGACGGGCTGGTCGAACAGGGCCTCCGGGTGGTGGACCAGGAAGGTGTCCAGCGGGTCGTCGCGGGCCACCAGGACGGCCAGCGCCCCCTGCCCGGACCGTCCGGCCCGGCCCGCCTGCTGCCACAGGGAGGCGCGGGTGCCCGGGTAGCCGGCGATGACGACCGCGTCCAGGCCGGAGATGTCGATGCCGAGTTCGAGGGCGTTCGTCGCGGCGAGGCCCAGGAGTTCACCCGAATGGAGGGCATGTTCGAGTGCGCGGCGTTCTTCCGGGAGATAGCCGCCCCGGTACGCCGCGACACGCCGGGCCAGCGACCGGTCGACCTCGGCCAGACGCTCCTGGGAGATGACCGAGATCAGCTCGGCGCCGCGCCGGGAGCGTACGAAGGCGACCGAGCGCACGCCCTGCACGGTGAGGTCGGTCAGCAGGTCGGCGGCCTCGGCGGTGGCGGTGCGGCGGACGGGTGCGCCCTTCTCGCCGTGCAGCTCGGTCAGCGGCGGCTCCCACAGAGCGAACACCAGTTCGCCGCGTGGGGAGGCGTCGTCGGCGACCTCCAGCACCGGCAGGCCGGTGAGGCGGCGGGCCGCCACCGCGGGCTCGGCGGCGGTGGCGGAGGCCAGCAGGAACACCGGCGAGGCCCCGTAGCGGGCGCACAGCCGCCGCAGCCGGCGCAGCACCTGGGCGACGTGCGAGCCGAACACCCCGCGGTAGGTGTGGCACTCGTCGATGACGACGTACTTCAGCGATTTCAGGAAGGAGGACCAGCGGGGGTGGGACGGGAGTATGCCCCGGTGCAGCATGTCCGGGTTGGTCAGGACGTAGTTGCCGTACTGGCGGATCCACTCGCGCTCCTCGAACGGAGTGTCGCCGTCGTAGACGGCCGCGCGCACCGAATGGCCCAGTGGATGTGAAAGTTCCTTCACCGAACGGCACTGGTCCGCCGCAAGAGCCTTGGTGGGGGCCAGATAGAGGGTGGTCGCGCCGCGGCCGTTCGGGGCCTCGGCGCCCTCCAGAAGGGTGGACAGGACCGGCACGAGGTACGCCAGGGACTTGCCGGAGGCCGTGCCCGTGGCGACGACGACCGAGTCGCCGTCCAGCGCGTGCTCGGCAGCGCGCGCTTGGTGGGCCCAGGGATGTTCGATGCCCGCGGCTCGCACGGCGGCGACGACCTCCGCGCGGATCCGGTCCGGCCAGACGGCATGCCGACCCTCGCGCGGGGGCAAGTGCTCCGTATGAGTAACGCGCGAAGCCCTGCTCGGACCGGATGCGAGCCGGTCCAGGACCACGCCCGGCGCGGGTCGGGAGGCGGGGTCCGTCGGGGTTCGATCGGATCGGTGATTCTTGGCCATCGGCACCGAGTGTGTCACTGGCGTGACGGACAATGGAGCCAAGGCGTCGTGCACGCCTGCCGGTAAGTGATTGAATGCCATCGCGGCTGGCGAAGCGTCCAAGGGCTGAAGCCGAGTGCCCCAAGGGCGACCGCTCGATAGCAAGGTGCTGGAGGATCCGTGGACCTGTCCCTGTCGACCGAGACCATGGGCGATCGCACGATCGTCAGGGTCGGTGGCGAAATCGACGTATATACCGCGCCCAAGCTGCGCGAGCAGTTGGTCGAGCTGGTGAACGACGGCAGTTTCCACCTTGTCGTCGACATGGAGGGCGTGGACTTCCTCGACTCCACCGGACTCGGCGTACTGGTCGGCGGCCTGAAGCGCGTGCGAGCTCATGAGGGCTCCCTGCGCCTGGTCTGCAACCAGGAGCGCATTCTGAAGATCTTCCGTATCACCGGCCTCACCAAGGTGTTCCCGATTCACACCTCGGTCGAGGAAGCGGTTGCGGCCACGGACTGACACCGGTCCCGGGCCTCGCGCCCGGGCCGGCCGAAGTTCGGCAGAAGTGAAGACCGAGGGGGCCCGGGCTTTCGGCGGCCCGGAGCCTCCCCACAGCACGCCCGTAGTTGCGAGGGGGATGCATGGCCACCGTTGAGCTCCGCTTCAGCGCGCTGCCCGAGCACGTCAGGACCGCCCGGCTGGTGGCGGCAGCGGTGGCGCGCAGGGCCGGAGTGGACGAGGCCGTCCTCGACGAGGTCAGGCTCGCCGTCGGCGAGGCGTGCACCCGTGCCGTCGGGCTGCACCAGACCGTCGGGATCTCGGCACCGGTGAAGGTGCTGCTGATCGAGGAGGAGAAGCAGTTCTCCATCGAGGTCGGCGACGAGGCCCCGCACGCGGTCCCGGGTGAGCACGCGCCCGGCCCCGGCGACCCCGACGGGGAAGCCGACGAGGACGAGATGGGCCTCGCGGTCATCAGCGGACTCGTCGACGACGTCGAGGTCAGCGCGGGAGAGCACGGCGGATTGATCAAGATGACGTGGCCGACCACGCCGCCGCCGACGATTCTGGTCTGAACCGGCCACGCCGCACACCGTTCAAGACGAAGGGCCCCACCCGTGGGGCCCTTCGTCATGTGCGGCTGTCAGTGCTCGCCTTTACAGTAGTTCCTGTGCCGTTCATCGCGTGAATTCGTTCACGATCATTCGCATGCTCCATGGGCGCCTCGGAATGCTTTCAGGGCATTACCTCGGAAGGCTAATTCCGTTTATCGCGCTCTGTTTTGATCAGGTTCCGGTACCTACAATCCCGTCCACATCTTGAGCTCAGCCCAAGCGTCAAGGAGGACGAATGGCGGGGCTTTTCATCTCACAACAGTCGGGCCATCCCACAGACCTCGCAGCCGCCGTACTGACCGATGGCAACCGCGTCCTCATCGTGGTCATCGCGGTCGTCGCGCTGGCGGCGCTGGCGGTCGCGGGCGTCCTGGTGCGCCAGGTACTCGCGGCCGGCGAGGGCACCGACAGCATGAAGAAGATCGCGGCGGCGGTCCAGGAGGGCGCGAACGCCTATCTGGCACGGCAGCTGCGCACGCTCGGCGTATTCGCCGTGGTCGTGTTCTTCCTGCTCATGCTGCTGCCCGCTGACGACTGGAATCAGCGTGCCGGACGTTCGGTGTTCTTCCTGATCGGAGCGGCGTTCTCGGCGGCCACCGGCTATATCGGTATGTGGCTCGCCGTACGCAGCAATGTGCGTGTCGCCGCGGCGGCGCGTGAAGCCACCCCGGCGGCAGGCGAGCCGGAAAAGGATCTGACCGCCGTCTCGCACAAAGCGATGAAGATCGCATTTCGCACGGGCGGCGTGGTCGGCATGTTCACGGTGGGCCTCGGCCTGCTGGGCGCCTCGTGCGTGGTGCTGGTGTACGCGGCCGACGCGCCGAAGGTGCTCGAGGGTTTCGGCCTGGGGGCCGCGCTGATCGCGATGTTCATGCGTGTCGGCGGCGGCATCTTCACCAAGGCCGCCGACGTCGGCGCCGACCTGGTCGGCAAGGTCGAACAGGGCATTCCGGAGGACGACCCGCGCAATGCCGCGACCATCGCCGACAACGTGGGCGACAACGTCGGCGACTGCGCGGGCATGGCGGCCGACCTCTTCGAGTCGTACGCCGTCACCCTGGTCGCCGCGCTGATCCTGGGCTCGGCGGCCTTCGGCGACGCCGGGCTCGGCTTCCCGCTGCTGGTGCCGGCGATCGGTGTGATCACCGCCATGATCGGCATCTTCGCGGTGGCGCCCCGGCGCGCCGACCGCAGCGGTATGAGCGCCATCAACCGCGGGTTCTTCATCTCCGCGGTGATCTCGCTCGTGCTGGTGGCGGTGGCCGTGTTCGTCTACCTGCCGGGGAAGTACTCGGAGCTCGACGGCGTCACCGATGCCGCCATCCTGGGCAAGGACGGCGATCCACGGGTCCTCGCGCTCGTCGCGGTGGCCATCGGCATCGTGCTGGCCGCCCTGATCCAGCAACTGACCGGCTACTTCACCGAGACCACCCGCAGGCCCGTCAGGGACATCGGCAAGACCTCGCTCACGGGTCCGGCCACGGTCGTCCTCGCCGGTATCTCCGTCGGTCTCGAATCAGCCGTCTACACCGCCCTGTTGATCGGCCTCGGCGTGTACGGGGCGTTCTTGCTCGGCGGTACGTCGATCATGCTGGCGCTGTTCGCGGTGGCGCTGGCCGGCACCGGCCTGCTCACCACGGTCGGCGTGATCGTCGCCATGGACACCTTCGGGCCGGTCTCCGACAACGCGCAGGGCATCGCGGAGATGTCCGGCGATGTCGAGGGCGCGGGCGCTCAGGTGCTCACCAACCTGGACGCGGTCGGGAACACCACCAAGGCGATCACCAAGGGCATCGCGATCGCCACGGCCGTGCTCGCGGCGGCGGCGCTGTTCGGGTCGTACCGCGACGCGATCATCACCGGAGCGCGCGACGTGGGCGAGAAGCTCGGCGGCGAAGGTGCTCCGATGAGCCTGATGATGGACATCTCGCAGCCCAACAACCTCGTGGGTCTCGTCGCGGGCGCGGCGGTCGTCTTCCTCTTCTCGGGGCTGGCGGTCAACGCGGTGTCGCGGTCGGCGGGTTCCGTGGTCTTCGAGGTGCGGCGGCAGTTCCGCGAGAAGCCCGGGATCATGGACTACAGCGAGCAGCCGGAGTACGGCAAGGTCGTCGACATCTGTACCAAGGACGCGTTGCGCGAGCTAGCCACCCCCGGTCTGCTGGCCGTGCTGGCGCCGATCTTCATCGGGTTCACGCTCGGCGTCGGTCCGCTCGGTGCGTTCCTGGCGGGCGCGATCGGCGCGGGCACGCTGATGGCGGTGTTCCTGGCGAACTCCGGTGGCGCCTGGGACAACGCCAAGAAGCTCGTCGAGGACGGTCATCACGGAGGCAAGGGCAGTGAGGCCCATGCGGCGACCGTGATCGGCGACACCGTCGGCGATCCGTTCAAGGACACGGCCGGTCCCGCGATCAACCCGCTGCTCAAGGTCATGAACCTGGTGTCGCTGCTCATCGCGCCCGCGGTGATCAAGTTCTCCTACGGCCCGGACAAGAGCATCGGCATGCGGATCCTGATCGCGGCGCTCGCGTTCCTCGTGATCGCCGGGGCGGTCTATGTGTCAAAGCGGCGCGGCATCGCCGTAGGTGACGAGAACAACGCCGAACCGGAACCCAAGTCTCCGGATCCGGCGGTGGTTTCGTAGGGAGGTCCGTCAAGCCCCAGCTCAAGG
>NZ_JBSHKH010000080.1:0-37304 GCF_053643595.1 Streptomyces sp. NPDC055506
GAAGGCCGCGGCGAAGAAGACCACCGCGAAGAAGACGACGGCGAAGAAGGCGACCACGAAGACGGCGGCCGCGAAGAAGACGACGGCGAAGAAGGCGCCCGCCAAGAAGACCACGGCGACCGCCAAGAGCACCGCCGCGAAGAAGACCACCGCCAAGAAGGCCCCGGCGAAGAAGGCCACGGCCAAGAAGGCGCCGGCCAAGAAGTCGACGGCGCGCAAGACCACCGCCAAGAAGACCACCGCCCGCAAGAAGTAAGGGCGCCGGGTACTCACGACGGGCCGGACTCCCGCATGGAGTCCGGCCCGCGGCGTGTTCAAGCAGAGGTCAGAGGGTCTGCAGTGTCACCAGAGTGATCCTGAGGTCGTCCTTCGCGCCTTCCACCTCGATACGCACGCGCTGCCCCGGGCGCAGCAGCCTGAGACCCCCCGCGTCGAACGCCGGCGCGTCGAAGGGCACCGGGGTGCCGTCGTCCAGGAGCACCTGCCCGCTGCGGCTTTCGGGGTCGTACGTATAAGCGGTCGCCTGCATGGCCGCAGCCTACTGCCCGGGGATCAGCAACCGCGCGGCGGCCGCGGCCGTATGAGGACCGACCCCCAGGGCCAGCGCGTTGCGCAGGTCGTCGCCGGTGTCCACGTCCTGGCGTACGGAATCCACGTCGGCGAGGCCCAGTTCCACTGCCCCGGACGCACGGTGCCGGGCCCGGGAATCGGTGCCGAAGGCCGGGAGCAATTCACGGCCCGGGGCGGCGGCCAGCAGGGTCGTTCCGATTGCTGCCGCGTCCGGGAGAAATGCGCGCGGGAATTCAGAGGCCGCGTCGAGTACCTGAGTCAATTCCGGCGGGCGCAGTGCCGGAAGATCGGCGTTGAGCGCGGCCACCGGACTTCCGGGGCGAGTGGACCGTATGATCGCCGCCCCGTGTGCGAGAGCGGCGTTGAGGCCGCTTCCCGGCTCGTCGGGGATGATCGCGGCGCCGAGTACGGCCAGCTCACGGCCCGCCCGGGCGTCGTCCGTGACGACTGCCACATCCCGTACCGCGGGACAGGCCAGCGCCGCCGTCACGGTGTCCTGGGCGAAGGCGAGCGCCAGGCCCGGCCGCAGCCCGTCGTCCGCGGTGTCCGCAAGCCTGCTCTTGGCCTGGGCCAGGGGTTTCAGGGGTACGACCAACGTCCACTGCACAGGTGTTCCGTCCCTCTCTTGTCGCGGTCATTGTCACCCGGGGCATCGGGCGGCGGGCGGGTCGGGGCGTACGGTGTTCTCGACAGACCGGCGGCCTGGGGCGACACTTGTGCGGCCCCCCGGTGGCCCCCGCTTCAGGCCCTAGAGGAAGGTGTCCGCGTGCCCCGCCGCAGAATCGGCTTCTGGTACCGCTTCGCTGCGGTGATCTGCAAACCGCCGCTGGTGGTTCTGCTCAGGCGGGACTGGCGCGGAATCGAGCACATTCCGGCCGACGGTGGATTTATCACCGCGGTGAACCACAATTCGCACATTGATCCCTTCGCTTACGCGCACTTTCAGTACAACACCGGGCGCGTCCCGCGATTCCTCGCGAAGAGCGGCCTTTTCAAGAGCGGATTCGTCGGGGCCGCGATGCGGGGAACCGGGCAGATCCCCGTCTACCGCGAGAGCACGGACGCGCTCAGCGCTTTCCGGGCCGCGATCGACGCCGTGAACCGCGGTGAATGCGTCGCCTTCTATCCCGAGGGCACGCTCACCCGCGACCCGGAAGGTTGGCCCATGACCGGCAAGACCGGGGCGGCGCGCGTCGCCCTGGAGACCAAGTGCCCGGTGATCCCCGTCGCCCAGTGGGGCTGCAACGAGCTGCTGCCGCCGTACGCGAAGAAGCCGCACCTCCTGCCGCGCAAGACGCACCGCGTGCTGGCCGGGCCGCCGGTGGACCTGACGCGGTTCTACGACCAGGAGATGACCGCGGATCTCCTGAAGGAGGCCACCGAGGTCATCATGGCCGCCGTGACCGGTCAGCTGGAGGAGATCCGCGGGGAGAAGGCGCCCGCCACGCCCTACGACCCGCGCCGGGAACGGATCGAACAGCGGCGCCGCACCCAGGCGCAGACAGAGCGGGGCGGGCAGGAATCGGTGCAGTCGGTGCAGTCGGCGCAGGAAGAGGGGCTGGGCAAGTGAGCAAGCCGGTCAAGGCGGCGGTCCTGAGCGCCGGTTCGTGGGGTACGGCGTTCGGCATGGTGCTCGCCGACGCGGGGTGCGAGGTCACCCTGTGGGGGCGCCGTCCGGAGCTCGTGGAGGCGATCAACTCCACCCGGACCAATCCCGACTACTTCCCGGGCGTCGCGCTGCCGGAGAACGTACGGGCCACCACGGATCCCGCGGAAGCCGCGGCGGACGCCGACTTCACGGTCCTCTCGGTCCCCTCACAGACCCTGCGCGGCAACCTCGCCGAGTGGAGCCCGCTGCTCGCCCCGCACACGGTCCTCGTGTCGCTGATGAAGGGCGTCGAACTCGGCTCCGCGATGCGGATGAGCGAGGTCATCGACGACGTCGCCAAGGTCGGCCCGGACCGCATCGCCGTGGTCACCGGGCCCAACCTGGCCCGGGAGATCGCCGCGCGGATGCCTGCCGCCGCCGTGGTCGCCTGCACCGACGAGGCCGTCGCCCAGCGGCTCCAGGCCGCCTGCCACACGCCGTACTTCCGCCCGTACACCAACACCGACGTCGTCGGCTGTGAACTCGGCGGCGCGGTGAAGAACGTCATCGGGCTGGCCGTCGGCATCGCGGACGGCATGGGCCTCGGCGACAACGCCAAGGGCTCGCTCATCACCCGCGGTCTCGCCGAGACGACCCGGCTCGGCATGGCCCTGGGCGCCGACCCGCTGACCTTCTCCGGACTCGCGGGCCTGGGCGACCTGGTGGCCACCTGTTCCTCGCCGCTGTCCCGCAACCACACCTTCGGCACCAACCTCGGCAAGGGCATGACCCTGCAGGAGACCATCGCGGTCACCAAGCAGACCGCCGAGGGCGTCAAGTCCTGCGAGTCGGTGCTGGATCTGGCCCGCCGGCACGGAGTCGACATGCCGATCACCGAGACGGTCGTCGAAATCGTGCACGAGGGCAAGCCTCCGGTGGTGGCCCTCAAGGAGCTGATGTCGCGCAGCGCGAAGCCCGAACGACGCTGAGCGACGCGACGCCGGGGGCGCTGTATCGCGGCCCTACCAACGGGTACTCTCAACCCGATATGAGCACCGAGAACCTCCCCCAGAGCCCCGAGCAGCCGCCTCGCAAGCCGCGTGTGGCCGTCGTGTTCGGCGGGCGCAGCTCCGAACACGGGATCTCCGTGGTCACCGCCGGCGCCGTCCTCAAGGCCATCGACCGGACCAAGTACGACGTCCTGCCGATCGGCATCACCCAGGACGGCCGTTGGGCGCTCACGGCGGACGAACCGGAGCGGATGGCGATCGTCGACCGGCGCCCGCCGAGTGTCGACGCGCTCGCCGAGTCGGACGAGGGCGGAGTGATCCTCCCGGTCGACCCGGCCAACCGCGAAGTCGTCTACAGCGAGCCGGGATCGGTTCCCAAGGCGCTCGGCGAGGTCGACGTGGTCTTCCCGGTGCTGCACGGTCCGTACGGCGAGGACGGCACCCTCCAGGGCCTCCTGGAGCTCTCCGGCGTCCCGTACGTGGGTTCGGGTGTGCTCGCCTCGGCCGTCGGCCAGGACAAGGAGTACATGAAGCGGGTGTTCACCTCCTTCGGGCTCAAGGTGGGCCCGTACGTGGTGGTCCGCCCGCGCGAGTGGGAGCGGGACGAGACCGCCGCCCGCAAGAGGATCGTGGACTTCGCCGGCGAGCACGGCTGGCCGCTCTTCGTGAAGCCCGCGCGTGCCGGTTCGTCGATCGGCATCACCAAGGTCGACGACCTCTCCGGACTCGACGAGGCGATCGCCGAGGCCCAGCGGCACGACCCGAAGATCCTCGTGGAGGCCGCGCTGCGCGGCCGCGAGATCGAGTGCGGCGTCCTGGAGTTCGAGGACGGCCCCCGGGCCTCCGCCCCCGCCGAGATCCCCACTCCCGAGGCGCACGCGTACTACGACTTCGAGGCCAAGTACATCGACTCGACGCCGGGGATCGTGCCCGCGCCCCTGTCGCCGCAGGAGACGGCCGAGGTGCAGCGCCTGGCGGTCGACGCCTTCGAGGCGGCGTCCTGCGAGGGCCTGGTCCGCGCGGACTTCTTCCTCACCGAGGACGGCGAGTTCGTGATCAACGAGATCAACACGATGCCCGGCTTCACGCCCATCTCGATGTACCCGCAGATGTGGCAGGCGAGCGGGGTGTCCTACCCGGAGCTGGTGGACCGCCTGGTGCAGGCGGCACTTGGCCGTTCGACGGGCCTGCGCTGAATCGACCGCCCGTCGCGGGAGGTGTCAGGAGGCGATCCCCTCGGGGATCGCCTTTTTCACAGCGGCGGCCAGATCGATCAGCACCCCGGAGCTGTCCGGCCCGTCCGGCACGCGTACTTCCACGTACACCTCGCGGTTGGCGGTGGTGAAGACGTGCCCCCCGTCGCCCCGCTCCTCCATCAGCCAGTCCACCCCGTTCACACCACCGGCTACCGCGTCCGGATCACGTCCGTCCGCCACCTTCGGGTCGATCATCTTCGGCGGCTGCGGAACACCGCAGCGCAGTATGATCGCCGGGCTGCCCCAGCCCGCCGTCAGCGCGGACGCGGGCTCGGGATCCTCGCGGCGCTCACCGTCCACCTTCGCGGGCAGTACCTTGTCCAGGTTCCGGCACAGTTCCACGGCCTTGGCGCCCGGACTGGGAACCGCCGCCGACGCGCTGTCGTCTGCTGAGGAGCAGCCCGCGACAGTGATCAACAGCGCGAGAGCGGGCAGGCGGAACATGCGGAAGACAGAACGGTGCCGGTGACGGAAAGAGTTCACCGGCACAGGGTAGACGGGGGCTAGATATGGACGACCGGGCAGGTCAGGGTGCGGGTGATGCCGTCCACCTGCTGGACCCTGGCGACCACCAGACGACCGAGATCGTCGACGGTGTCGGCCTGGGCCCGCACGATGACGTCGTACGGTCCTGTCACGTCCTCGGCCTGGACGACCCCAGGGATCTTGCTGATCGTCTCGGCGACGGTCGACGCCTTGCCGACCTCCGTCTGGATCAGGATGTACGCCTGTACCACGGAACCTCCAGGGCGGCCACGAGGATCATGTGGGGAAAAGGAACGCCACGGTATCGCGTCGCCGCTCACCACGGGGAGACCCGTGGGGACCGGGTCTTGCGCGCCGGGGTGCGGGTCCGGCAGAACTTGACGGTCACTTCGACCGTAGCGAGGCCCGAGATGCCTCGCTACCGGGCATGGACAGGGACAGAAGGGGAGAACGGGCAATGAAGGGCACTGTTGGTGAGCTCGGTGAGTTCGGGCTCATCAGGGAGCTCACCTCCCGTCTGACCACCACCCCGGCGGTCCGGGTCGGCCCCGGCGACGACGCCGCCGTGGTGGCCGCGCCCGATCGCCGGGTCGTGGCCAGTACGGACATCCTGGTGGAGGGCCGGCACTTCCGCCGGGACTGGTCGACGGCCTACGACGTGGGCCGCAAGGCGGCCGCGCAGAACCTCGCCGACATCGCCGCCATGGGTGCCGTACCGACCGCGCTGCTGCTCGGTCTGGTCGTCCCGGCCGACCTGCCGGTGACCTGGCCGAGCGAGCTGATGGACGGCCTGCGCGACGAGTGCCAGGTCGCCGGAGCCGCCGTGGTCGGCGGTGACGTCGTACGCGGCGACTCGATCATGGTGTCGATCACGGCGCTCGGCGATCTGCGCAACCAGGAGCCGGTGACGCGGGCGGGCGCGCAGCCCGGCGACCTCGTCGCGGTGACCGGCTGGCTGGGCTGGTCGGCGGCCGGGTACGCGGTGCTGTCGCGGGGGTTCCGCTCGCCGCGCGCGTTCGTGGAGGCCCATCGGCGTCCCGAGCCGCCCTATCACGCGGGTCCGGCCGCCGCCGGGCTCGGGGCGACGGCGATGTGCGATGTGAGCGACGGGCTGATCGCCGACCTCGGTCACATCGCCGAGGCCAGCAAGGTGCGGATCGACATCCGCTCCGGGGCGATCGACATCCCGACCCAGATGAACGACATCGGGCAGGCCGTCGGCGTCGACCCCATGCAGTGGGTGCTGACCGGGGGAGAGGACCACGCGATCGTGGCGACGTTCCCCTCGGACGTGAAGCTGCCCGCCCGCTGGAAGGTCATCGGTGAGGTCCTCAACCCCTCGGCGCTGCCCCAGGTCACGGTCGACGGGGCGCCGTGGACCAGCAAGGGCGGCTGGGACCACTTCGGAGACATAGAGTCATGATCCCCAACGTCCTCACCGTGGCAGGCTCAGACTCCGGCGGAGGCGCCGGCATCCAGGCCGACCTGAAGACGATGCTCGCGCTCGGCGTGCACGGCATGAGCGTCGTCACGGCGGTGACGGCGCAGAACTCCCTCGGCGTGCAGGGGGCTTGGGAGCTGCCCGTGGAGGCCGTACGGGCCCAGTACCGCAGTGTCGTCGACGACATCGGCGTCCAGGCGGTCAAGACCGGGATGCTGGCCTCCGCGGAACTCGTGGAGGCGGTGGCCGAGTTGCTCGCGGGGACGGACGCCCCGGCGGTCGTCGACCCGGTGGGCGTCTCCAAGCACGGCGACTCCCTGCTCGCCGCCTCGGCGCTGGACTCCGTCCGTACGAAGCTGCTGCCGGTGGCGACGGTCGCCACCCCGAACCTCGACGAGGTGGCCCAGCTGACGGGGGTGCGGGTCGAGTCGGAGGAGCAGCTGCGGCGGGCCGCGGCGGCCGTGCTCGCGTACGGGCCGCGCTGGGTGCTGATCAAGGGCGGGCATCTGCCCGGGGACGCCGTGGATCTGCTCACCGACGGCTCCGAGGAGCACTGGCTGCGGGCGCCGCGCCATGACAACCGGCACACGCACGGGACGGGTTGCACCCTGGCCTCCGCGATCGCCTCTCAGCTCGCGAAGGGGCGGTCGGTGCCGGAGGCGGTGACGGCGGCCAAGGAGTACGTCACGGGGGCCGTCGCGGCCGGCTTCGCGCTCGGCGGGGGTATCGGGCCGGTCGATCACGGCTGGCGGTTCCGCGGGGACGCGTAGCCGCTCAGGTGCGGCGCTCAGACACGTCAAAGAGCCGGTCCACCTGAGGTGGACCGGCTCTTCAAGCGAACCAGCAGTGGCCGCGCGCTAGCTGAGCGTCAGCGCGAGACCTTGCCGGCCTTGATGCACGAGGTGCAAGCGTTCACGCGCTTCGGCGTCCCGCCCACCACGGTACGCACACGCTGGATGTTCGGGTTCCAGCGGCGGGACGTACGGCGGTGCGAGTGCGAGATGTTGTTGCCGAAGCCCGGCCCCTTGCCGCAGACGTCGCAGTTGGCAGCCACGGGTCACTCCAAAGACTTCAGATGCACTTACGGTTGATCCCGGCATGCCGGGATCAGGATCAAGGATCTGAGTGGCGCTGCCAGGGGAATGGCCCGATTGGGATCGGGCAACCGGAGCAGCATACAACGACTGCCCCAGGACAACGAAACTACCATGGTCGGGCGGTGGTCTCACCTGCCCGCTTCCGGTGGAGGCCGTCCCGGAGACTACGCTGCGTGCCACGTCCAGCAGCAGAGGGAGGCGCAGTGGCGCAGGTGCCGCAGACGTTCTTCGATGCTCTCGCGGTGCGCACCTGGTGCGGTCTCGCTCTCGAGACGCTGGGGCGGGCGCGTGAGGAGATCGACGCGATCAACGTCTACCCCGTGGCGGACGGGGACACCGGCACGAACCTGTATCTGACCGTGGAGTCCGCGGTCGCCGCGGTCGAGGCGGTGTTCGCGGGCCATGCGGCGGGGGCGGGTCCCGAGGGGCCGACCTTCGCCGATGCCGCCCGGGCGATGGCGCACGGGGCGCTCATCGGTGCCCGCGGGAACTCCGGGACCATCCTCGCCCAGCTGCTGCGCGGCATGGCCCAGGTGCTGGCCGACGACGAGGCCGCCCACGCCGACGGCCAGGCCCTGCGGCTCGCCCTGCGGCACGCGGCCGACTCCGCCCGCCAGGCCGTGGCCCACCCCGTCGAGGGCACCGTCCTCACGGTCGCCTCGGCCGCCGCCGACGCCGCGGACGGTGCCGAGGGCGACTGCGGGAAGGTGGCCCGGGCGGCCTACGAGGGAGCGCGCACGGCCCTCGCCGCGACCCCCGGCCAGCTGCCCGTCCTGGAACGCGCCGGGGTGGTCGACGCCGGTGGGCGAGGGCTGGTGGCGGTGCTCGGGGCGCTGGTGGAGACGTTCACGGGGGAGACGCCGCGGGTGGTGGCTGCGGGGGTGGTGAGCGTGCCGGGGGCCAGGGCGTCCGGGGGAGTGGTGGCCGAGGGGGGTCCGGTCAGGGCGCACCTCGGCTCGGACGAGGGACTCCACGAGTGCGCCGACAGCGCCGCCGTTCCGGGCCGCGACGGCCCCGCCTTCGAGGTGATCTACCTCCTGGAGGCCGAGGACGCGGCCGTTACGCGATTGCGGGAGCGGCTCGACGCCCTCGGGGACTCCCTCGTCGTGGTCGGCGGTGACGGGCTGTGGAACGTCCATGTCCATGTCGACGACGCGGGCGCCGCCGTCGAGGCCGGCATCGAGGCGGGGCGGCCCTACCGGATCCGCATCACGCACTTCGGCGCCGGCGACGTGCACACCACCGGCGCCGAGCGGCCGCCCCGGGAACGGGCCCAGCGCGCCGTCGTGGCCGTCGTGCCCGGCGAGGGCCTGGCCGGGCTGTACACCGAGGCCGGCGCGACCACCGTGCTCGCACGCCCCGGGGAGCCGCCCGCGAGTGGCGAGCTCGTACAGGCCGTACGGCGGGCCCACGCGCGCGAGGTCGTGCTGCTGCCCAACGACGCCGAACTGCGTCACACCGCCGCGGCGGCGGCCGAGCAGGCCCGTACGGAGGGCATCCGCGTGGCCCTCATCCCGACCCGCTCGGCGGTCCAGGGCATCGCGGCACTGGCCGTGCACGAGCCGGAGCGCCGCTTCGACGAGGACGTGGTGTCGATGACCTCGGCGGCCGGCGCGACCCGCTACGCCGAGGTCACCGTCGCCGAGCGACAGTCCTGGACGATGGCCGGCATCTGCCAGGCCGGCGACGTCCTCGGCCTGATCGACGGCGACGTGGCCGTGATCGGCGCGGACATCGCGGCCACCGCCGGGACCGTCCTGGACCGGATGCTCGCGGCCGGGGGCGAGATGGTCACCCTGGTCCTCGGTGACGACGCCCCCGAGGCGATCGCCGAGCACCTGGAGGGCCGGGTCCGCGAGGGCTACCTCGCCGTCGACACGGTCGTCTACCGGGGCGGACGGCAAGGAGCCCTGCTCCTCATCGGCGTGGAGTAAGCCGGGCCGGCCTCCAGTAGCACCGGATCGGCGTGGAGCAGGACCGGATCGGCGTGGAGCAGGACCGGATCGGCGTGGAAGAGGACCGGACCTCAGCCCTGCCGCTCCGCCACGGCCTGGAGCATGTGCCCCGCCTCCGCCCGCCGGGCCCGCACCTCCTGGTCCTCGACGGCTCCCGTGCCGTCGGAGCCGTCGTGTCCCTCGTACGCCGCCAGCACCGCACGCGCGCGTGCCACGGCCTCGGCCGATCGGCCCAGGTCGGCCTCCAGCCGGCCCGCGGCCAGCTCGGCGCCGGTGCGGCTGTGCAGGGCGCCGTCCCCGAGGGAGGCGAACACCGCTACCGACCGGACCACTTGGGACAGGGCCTCCTCCAGCACGGCCCGGGTCGAGGCGTCTTCGACGTCCTCGGAGACTGAGCGGGCCAGCAGGTCGCCGAACTGCCGGTGGGTGTGGCCGAGTTCGGCCGTGAGCCGGAGCCGGGACTCCTCGTCGGCGGCCGTGTCCCGCGCCGCCTCGCAATCCCGCACGGCGCCCGCCATCAGGCCGCGTGCCTTCTCCTGCCCGTCCCGCTCGTGCAACGCCAGCCAGGCGCGGGCGCGCAGGGAGCGGACCAGCCCGTGGGTGTTGCCGAGTTCGCGCCACAGGTCGCCCGCGCGTGTGTAGGCCCGGTCCGCCTCGGCGGCCAGCCCGGCCTGCCCGAGCGACTCACCGGCCAGATGGGCGAGAGTGGCGTGGTCGCCCTGCTCGGGCCAGTGCCGGGCGATCTCGGCCGCCTGCAGCCGCCGTTCGGCCGCCGCGCGGTGCTCGCCGAGTTCGCTCAGGCAGTCGCCGAGCCACCACTGCGTCTGCACGACCGCCCCGTCACCGTGTGTCTCGGCGGTCAGATCGGGCAGCGCCGACTCCAGCACCTCGGCCGCCTCGGCCCACCGCTCCTGCCGCAGCAGGAACCCGCCGAGCTGCTGCCGTGCCCAGGCACCCAGCGTCGCGCTCTCGCCCGCCTCGTCGGCCCAGTGCGCCGCCTGCAGGGCGTGTTCCGCGGCCTCCACGGCCTCGCCCCGGCCGCCGACGACCTCGGCGAGCTGGAGGTGCAGCTGCGCCCGGCCGGGCGCCTCCAGCTGCGGCCCGCCGTGCTCCAGGGCCGCCCGAAGCGCTCTTTCCGCCTCCGCCATGTCGTCGAGGTGGTGTGCCAGGGAGGCCAGCCGGGCCTCGTACTCCACCGCGAACCAGGGCAGCCCCGCCGCGACGAACGCCGCCGCGCCCCGCGCGAACAGCTCCGCCGCCGACTTCAGATCCCCGGCCAGTCCCGCCAGCTCGCCGAGCATCGCCTGCGCCTCGGCGGCCCGCGCGGCCAGCCGTACGTCCTCCCCGGTCCGCCCGTCGACGAGCGCCAGGACCTCGCGGACCGCGGCTTCGGCCTCGGCGAGCACCGCCTCCGTCCCGGGCCCCTCGGCCGCGTGCGCCCGGCGCATCAGGATCCGGGCCCGGCCCATCAGGACGGACGCCGTCTGCCGCAGGCCCGTGCCGCCGGCGGCGTGCAGCGCGAGAATCTCGTCGTACGGGCCGGCCACGGCTGTGACCGCGTCTGCCACCTCGCCCCCGAGAGCGCGTACGTAGGCCGCACGCGCGCGTGCCGCCAGGGCCTCGCCCGGATCGCCCGCCTCCGCGTACAGCCCGGCGGCCCGCTCGAAGAGCGCGGCACCCCCGGGACCGAGGCCCATGGCCTCGTGGTCCGCGATCTCGGCCCGGTCGCGCGGGTCCAGCTCGACGCCCTCCGCGGCCCCGGCGACCGCCGCCCACGCCTCCACGGCCCCCGGCCGCAGGGTGTCCGACAGCCGCCGTGCCTCGGCCAGCAGGGCGGGCAGATCCGGCTGCCCGGTGACCGCGGCCGGCACGGCCGGGGGAGCGGGCGGAGGGACCGTCCGCACCGACCGCACGCCCAGCGGCAGCCGCTCCACCAGGGGTTGCCGCGCCATACGCGCGCGTGCCCGCTCACTGACATATGCCGTGCCGTTGCGCTCGTCGAAGCGCGCCGCCAGCGCGAGGGTCTCCGCACGCGCGTGCGTGGCCAGTTCCCGGGCGGTCCACTCCCGGCCGGCCGGGCCCGGCACCTGCCGGTCGCCGAGACCGAGGCCGGTCAGACGGTCCATGAGCAGGGCCACCACGCTCATGAAGTCCAGCTTGCTCTGCGGCTGCCCGTCGTCCGTGAAGTACGCGGGCCGCTCCGCGAGCAGTTCCAGACCGCGCGCCTCGTTGCCGGTCAGCGCGCAGAACTCCACGTGCTCGGCGTACGCGCCGCGCATGCTCTCCATGGGCCGTACGAGCCGGAAGCCCCGCAGATGGTGCGCGCGTGCCTCGTCCAGACGACCCAGCCGCAGCAGCGGCACCAGGGAGGAGGCGAGGGCCGTGTGCGGCTCGTGGGCGCAGGCGTACTCGCCCTCCAGCACCGGCCGCCACAGCTCCACGGCCTGCGCGTCCCGGCCCCGTTCCGCCTGCCACCAGCCCTGCCCGTGCAGCTCGCACGCGTGGCAGTCGGCCATGCTGTCCCGGTCGGCCGCCAGCCACGCGGCGTACGCCCGCTCGGCCCGCGCGATGTCCCCGACATGGGCGGCCACGCTGTGCTCGGCGCTGCGCACGGCCCGCTCGGAGTGCCCGGCGAGCCGGTAGCGGTGCTCCATCTCGCCGAGCCACTTCTCGATCGACGCGAGCGGGATGTGCGGCTGGTCGAGCATGCCGGACGACACCCACTTGAAGACCCAGTGCAGCGAGTGGGTCTCGTACTCGTCGAAGTCCTCGGGGTGTTCGTCCCACAGGCGCAGCAGGCGGGCGAAGGGGACGAACATCTTCCCCTTCTCGGAGCTGTAGTTGTAGACCTTCAGCTGGTGCCCGAGGGCCTCGATCACGGCGAGCGGGATGTTCAGCTTCTCGGCCGCCGTCAGCAGCTCCTCCGCGCGCGCGTTGCGGGCGGGCCCCTCCGGCTCGTCGGAGTTCTCCGCCATCGCCCGGCGCAGTGCGTCGAAGTCGGTGATCTCACTCATGCCTGACCGTCCTCGCTGTGCGTGGCCCACTCCAGGAGACCGATGAACGCGCGGTTGAGCAGCGCCGAATCGGCGGGCCTGAGCGGCCGCTGCGCCATCAGCAACGCCTGACCGTACAGCGACTCCGTAGCCGTGCCGATCAGCTCCGGGTCGTGCAGCGCGCTGATCCGCCGGACCAGCGGATTGAGGTGGTTGAGCACCAGGCGCGCGCGTGGAGCACTGCCGCGCAGGGAGCCGAGGATGCCCGCCCACAGGTCGTCGGCCTGAGCCTCGGCATCGGCCCGGGCCTGTTCGTGCCGGGCGTCCCGGTCGTCGAGGTGCAGCGCGGGCACCGAGAGCGGGTGGAAGGCCCGCAGCACCACATCGCAGCCCAGCTGGTCGAGCCGGGCCCGCGCCGACGCCAGGAAGTCCGAGAGGGCCAGCTCCTCGGCCGGGTCGACGTCGTCCAGATGGGCGGTCACCGTGTCCGCGTCCAGCTCGGCGACCACGGTCCCCGGCCGCACCGACGGCAAGGCCTCCACCAGCTCGCTGTCGTACGTGTAGCCGCCGTTGATCACGCCGATGCCCTGCGCGGACGCGATCGGCGCGACCTGCCGGTACTCCTCGACGGTCCGCGTGAAGTGCACCACCGGGTGCCGCTGCGCGAACTCCTCCAAGGACAGCCGCCCGTCGGTCGTCTCGAAGGGCAGCCACGGCAGCATCGTGCGCAGCATCTCGCGGTCGTGCCGGGCCAGCGACTTCACACCCAGGTGGTGCACCGACAGGAACGCGGCCAGCCGTTCCGGATCACCGGCCGCCAGGCCCGTCAGCCACTGGCGGATCCGCTCGCCCAGCGCCTCCCGTACGGCGGCCAGCGTCTCGTCCTCGTACAGCGACTCCCGCGAGGCCGTCGGTCGCAGGCTGTCCGTGTCGAGCACACAGCGCACGAAGAACGCCCAGTCGGGCAGCAGCTGCTCGGCCCGCTCGGTCAGCAGCATGCCCTTGAGATGCACGCGATGCCCCGCGCGCTGGGCCGGGCTGACCGCCGAGGGCAGCACATACGCCACCCCGCGGATGCCGGCCAGCGGCACGGCCAGGTCGATCGTGTCCAACGGGGTGAAGCCGAACAGGTCGTGGCAGTGCCGGGCGAGGGCGACACGGCGGGTGGCCGGGCTCGGATACGAACGGTCCCAGGGCGCAGGCAGGTCGGTGACCGCCTCGTCGCCCACCCGGACGTCGTACGGCAGCAGCGAACCGAAATCCCGTGCCAGGGCCGCGACACGCTCGGGCGTGAGCCACTCCGCCGCCCCCGCCCGGGCCACCAGATGCACGGTCGTGCCCGGTTCGGGCCGCTCGGCGTCCGGCAGTGTCCGCACGGTGTACGAACCGTCGTCCCGGGCCGTCCACTCCACGGGCGGCGCCCCGGGCGTACGGGCGCTGCGGCTGACGACGTGGATCCGCTCGGCGACGACGAAACAGGCCAGCAGCCCGATGCCGAACTGCCCGAGGAAGTCGGACCTGGCCTCCTGAAGCCCCTCGGCACGCTTGGAACTGCGCCCGATCGTGGCGAGCAGGCTGTGCACGTCCGCCTCGGAGAGCCCCACGCCGGTGTCCTCGACCCGGAGCGTGCCGCCCCGCGCGGTCAACCGCACCCGGGCCGGGGCGTCGGGCTCGGCCGCGCGTCTGGCGGTGATGGCGTCCACCGCGTTCTGCAGCAGCTCGCGCAGATACACCTTGGGACTGGAGTAGAGGTGGTGGGAGAGCAGGTCCACCAGACCACGCAGGTCGACCTGGAACGTATGAGGTGACTGGGGCGAACGGGGTGCCTGGGAAGCCTGTGAGGTCTCGGAATCCATCATCACGGCGCCGATGGGGGGACTCGCGACGGCGCGGGGTCGGGCGGTCCCGGTGGGGCGGTGACCGCGAAGAAGGGCCGGGAGCGCGCCATCCTAAGGCCCGAACCAGCCGTCTGACCAGGGATTTCCGGGACGTATACGGCAACGTCCGCCGCGGCCTCTACGGCGATGTCAGTGGTGTGGTGTGCAATGGATCTCGTGCCCGCACTGGAAGAACCGCTGAAACAACCGCTGAAGTCGGTGCTCGGCCCCGCCACCGCGAAGGTGATGGCCGAGCACCTCGGCCTGCTCACCGTCGGAGACCTCCTCCACCACTACCCGCGCAGATACGAGGAGCGCGGCCAGCTCACCCACCTCGCCGAGCTCCCCATGGACGAGCACGTCACGGTGGTCGCCCAGGTCGCCGACGCCCGCCTGCACACCTTCGCCTCCGCCAAGGCCCCGCGCGGCAAGGGCCAGCGCCTGGAGGTCACCATCACGGACGGCAGCGGCCGCCTCCAACTGGTCTTCTTCGGCCACGGCGTTCACAAGCCCCACAAGGAACTCCTGCCGGGCACCCGCGCGATGTTCGCGGGCAAGGTCTCCGTCTTCAACCGTCGCCTGCAACTCGCCCATCCAGCCTACGAGTTGCTGCGCGGCAACGCTGACGACCCCGACGAGTCCGTCGAGACCTGGGCCGGCGCACTGATCCCCATCTACCCCGCCACCGCCAAGCTGGAGTCCTGGAAGATCGGCAAGGCGCTCCAGACGGTCCTGCCCACGGCCCAGGAGGCCGTCGACCCGCTGCCGGACTCCCTGCGCCAGGGCCGCGGCCTGGTCCCCCTCCCCGAGGCCCTGCTGAAGATCCACCGCCCGCACACCAAGGCGGACATCGAGGAAGCCCGCGCCCGTCTCAAGTGGGACGAGGCCTTCGTCCTCCAGGTCGCCCTGGCCCGCCGCCGCCACGCCGACGCCCAACTCCCGGCGGTTCCCCGCAGGCCCACCCCCGACGGCCTCCTCGCCTCCTTCGACGCCCGCCTCCCCTTCACCCTCACCGACGGCCAGCAGCGCGTCTCCAGGGAGATCTTCGACGACCTGGCCACCGACCATCCGATGCACCGGCTGTTGCAGGGGGAGGTCGGATCGGGCAAGACGATGGTCGCCCTGCGCGCCATGCTCGCCGTGGTCGACGCCGGCGGGCAGGCCGCCATGCTCGCGCCCACCGAAGTGCTCGCCCAGCAGCACCACAGGTCCATCGTCGAGATGATGGGCGAGCTGGCCGAGGGCGGCATGCTGGGCGGGGCCGAGCAGGCCACCAAGGTGGTGCTGCTCACCGGCTCCATGGGTGCGGCCGCCCGCCGGCACGCCCTGCTCGACCTCACCACGGGCGAAGCCGGCGTCGTCATCGGTACGCACGCGCTGATCGAGGACAAGGTGCGGTTCCACGACCTGGGCCTGGTCGTGGTCGACGAACAGCACCGCTTCGGCGTCGAGCAGCGCGACGCCCTGCGCGGCAAGGGCAAACAGCCCCCGCACCTCCTGGTCATGACCGCCACGCCCATCCCGCGCACAGTGGCCATGACGGTCTTCGGCGACCTGGAGACCTCCGTCCTCGACCAGCTCCCGGCCGGCCGCTCGCCGATCGCCAGCCATGTCGTCCCGGCCGCCGAAAAGCCCCACTTCCTGGCCCGGGCGTGGGAACGGGTCCGCGAGGAAGTGGGCAACGGCCATCAGGCGTACGTCGTCTGCCCCCGCATCGGCGACGAGGAGGACGACCCCAAGAAGTCCGGCAAGAAGAAGCCCGCCGAGTCCCCGGAGGACGCCGCCGAGAAGCGCCCGCCCCTCGCCGTCCTGGATGTGGCGGACCAGCTGGCGAAGGGCCCCCTCCAGGGCCTGCGGGTCGAGGTCCTGCACGGCCGTATGCAGCCTGACGACAAGGACGCGGTCATGCGCCGCTTCGCCGCGGGGGAGACCGACGTCCTGGTCGCCACGACGGTCATCGAGGTCGGCGTCAACGTCCCCAACGCCACCGTCATGGTGATCATGGACGCCGACCGCTTCGGCGTCTCCCAGCTCCACCAGCTGCGCGGTCGCGTAGGCCGTGGCTCGGCGCCGGGCCTGTGCCTCCTGGTCAGCGAGATGCCCGAGGCGAGCGCGGCCCGCCAGCGCCTGAACGCCGTAGCCGCCACCCTCGACGGCTTCGAACTCTCCCGCATCGACCTGGAACAACGCCGAGAGGGCGACGTCCTGGGCCAGGCCCAGTCCGGAGCCAGGACCTCTCTGAAGGTCCTCGCCGTCATCGAGGACGAGGAGATCATCGCGGAGGCGAGAGAGGAAGCGACGGCAGTGGTGGCCGCCGACCCGGAGCTGACCCACCTCCCGGCCCTGCGCACGGCACTGGACGCCCTCCTGGACGAGGAAAGGGAGCAGTACTTGGAAAAGGGGTGATGGTTGTCGCCCTCAAGGGGCGCGGGGAACTGCGCGACCAGCCACACTGATACCTGAAGCCGCCCACGACCAAGGACCACAGATGACGCGCGTGATCGCCGGCCAAGCCGGCGGACGCCGCCTGGCCGTCCCGCCAGGCACAGGAACCCGCCCCACATCGGACCGCGCCCGAGAGGGCCTCTTCTCCACCTGGCAATCCCTCCTGGGCGGCCCCCTGGACGGCGAACGCGTCCTCGACCTCTACGCGGGTTCAGGAGCCGTGGGCCTGGAAGCACTCTCCCGCGGCGCGAGCCACACCCTCCTCGTCGAGGCCGACGCGCGAGCGACCCGCACGGTCCGCGAGAACGTGAAGTCCCTCGGCCTCCCGGGCGCAGAGGTCAGATCAGGCAAAGCGGAACAGATCATCCGCACATCACCCCCCGGCGCCCCCTACGACCTCGTCTTCCTCGACCCCCCGTACGCCGTCACGGACGACGATCTTCGCGAGATCCTGCTCACACTCCGCTCGGAAGGCTGGCTCGCCGAAGAAGCCCTCGTCACCGTGGAGCGCAGC
Source organism: Streptomyces sp. NPDC055506 (assembly GCF_053643595.1). Classification (NCBI taxonomy): domain Bacteria; kingdom Bacillati; phylum Actinomycetota; class Actinomycetes; order Kitasatosporales; family Streptomycetaceae; genus Streptomyces; species Streptomyces sp. NPDC055506. The sequence goes on from NZ_JBSHKH010000080.1 coordinate 17,233, forward strand.
ACCAGAGGCGGTGAATTCCTGTGGCCCGAGGGCTTCGAAGCCCTCCGGGCCCGTCGCTACGGCGAGGGAACGTTTTGGTACGGTCGCGCCGCCTCTACGTGCGAAGACGCACGATGACCGGACCGGAGAGCGAGGGAACACAAGTGCGCCGCGCCGTCTGTCCCGGGTCATTCGACCCGATCACCAACGGACACCTCGACATCATCTCCCGCGCCTCCAGGCTGTACGACGAGGTCTATGTCGCGGTGATGATCAACCAGGCCAAGAAGGGCCTGTTCGAGATCGAGGAGCGGATCGACCTGATCCGCCGGGTCACCGCCGAGTACGGCAACGTCCGCGTCGAGGCCTTCCACGGCCTGCTCGTCGACTTCTGCAAGCAGCGCGACATCCCCGCCATCGTCAAGGGCCTGCGCGCGGTCAGCGACTTCGACTACGAACTCCAGATGGCCCAGATGAACAACGGCCTCTCGGGCGTGGAAACCCTCTTCATCCCCACCAACCCCACCTACAGCTTCCTGTCGTCCTCCCTGGTCAAGGAGGTCGCGACCTGGGGCGGGGACGTCTCGCACCTGGTCCCGGCGGAGGTCCTGGAGGTCCTCAACGAGCGCCTGCGCAAGGACTGATGGGACTACAGTCGTCCCGTCCGTCTCCAACGCATCCGTAGAGAGTGGCGAGCACACCGTGGACGTGCAGAAGAAGCTCGACGAGATCGTCTCAGCGGTCTCCGGCGCCCGGTCCATGCCCATGTCGGCCTCGTGCGTGGTCAACCGCGCCGAACTGCTCTCCCTGCTGGAAGAGGTGCGCGCGGCGCTGCCCGACTCGCTCGCCCAGGCCCAGGAGCTGATTGGCGGCCGCGAGCAGATGGTCGAACACGCCCGCCAGGAGGCCGAGCGCATCATCGGGCAGGCGCACGCCGAGCGCGGCTCCCTGATCTCCGACACCGAGGTCGCCCGCCGCTCCCAGGCCGAGGCCGACCGGATCCTCGCCGAGGCCCGCCAGGAGGCCGAGGAGGTCCGCGCCGAGGCCGACGACTACGTCGACTCCAAGCTCGCCAACTTCGAGGTCGTCCTCACCAAGACCCTTGGCTCCGTCGGCCGCGGCCGCGAGAAGCTCCTCGGCACCGGCCCCGGCGTCGACGAGCAGGGCTACGAGGACGAGGACGCCCCCGAGCGCAGCCAGGACCCGGAGACCCTGCGCCGTACCGCCGACGAGTACGTCCACGCCAAGCTGGGCTCCTTCGAGGCGGTCCTCGCCAAGACCCTGGAGGCCGTCGGCCGCGGCAGGCAGAAGCTGCACGGCCGTATCGCCAGCGACGACCTCGGCGCCCTCGCCGACGATCTCAGCACGGTCCAGCACTCCAGCGACGCCGACTACCTCGCCGACCTGGCCGCCCTGGGGGAGCAGAAGTCCCCGGCCGAGCAGCCCGCCCAGCAGCAGGACTACGGCCAGCCGCAGCCGGCCTACGCCCCCGCCCCCGGTTACGCTCCGGCGGCAGGCGCCCCCGTCCAGCAGCAGCCCGACCCCTACGGCGGCTACCAGCAGCAGGCCTACGCCGCCCAGCAGGACCCCTACGGCTACCAGCACGCCGATCCCTACGCCTACCAGGGCTACGACGCCCAGCAGGCCGCGTACGACCCCAACCAGGTCCAGCAGGCGCAGCAGGGGCACCAGGGCCAGCAGGGATACGCCCTCGACGAGACCAGCCTCTTCGACACGGGCATGATCAGCGCCGAGCAGCTGAGGGCCTACGAGCAGGGCCGCGGCAACGGCTGAGCACCGGATTGGGCCGACAGCGAAAGGTCCAGTATCCTGGCTCTTCGGTCGCGCGTACGTCCGCGATCCACGCTGCCCGGAACACCGATGGGCGGCAACCCTCTCAGCTCGCAAGATCGAAAGCAGGAATGGCTCTGAACGCCCGCCTCGACCACCGCAACCCCCTCGTGTTCGACACACACGAGCTGGGCCGGCGGCCCGGTGCGCTGCAGCGCCTGACCCGCACGGTCGACGCTCCCAAGGACTTCGGTATCAAGGGAGTCATCGGAGTGCCGGAAGGCGCCCCGGTGGAGCTCGAACTCCGCCTGGAGTCGGTCATGGAAGGTGTGCTTGTCACAGGCACCGCCCGTGCCGGGGCCGAGGGGGAGTGCGTAAGGTGTCTGGAGCCGCTTCAGCTCGACGTCGAAGCGGAATTCCAGGAGATGTTCTCGTACCCTGACGCCGACGACCGGGGCCGCGTGATCGCGGAACCGGGCGACGACGCCGAGGACGACGAGGACAGGCTCTTCCTCGAGGACGGCCTGTTCGACCTCGAGCCCGTGCTGCGTGATGCGGTGGTGCTCGCACTGCCGATGCAGCCGGTGTGCCAGGAAGACTGCCCTGGTCTGTGTGCCGAGTGCGGCGCGCGACTGGCGGACGACCCGGACCACCACCACGACGCCGTCGACATCCGTTGGGCGGCTTTGCAGGGACTCGCCGGCACCATGAAGGACGGCGAGAAGGACGAGATGAGCGGCGCCGAACCGGGCGTCGACGAGAAGCAGGAGAAGTAGCCGTGGCTGTTCCGAAGCGGAAGATGTCGCGCAGCAACACGCGCCACCGCCGGTCGCAGTGGAAGGCTGCGGTCCCCACCCTGGTTGCGTGCGAGCGCTGCCACGAGCCCAAGCAGCAGCACATCGCGTGCCCGTCTTGCGGCACCTACAACAAGCGCCAGGTCCTCGAGGTCTGAGCGGCTGGTGAGAGGCACTGTGTCCACGCCGAAGAAAAACTCTGCGGACAACCAGGCCTCGTCCCACACGCTGTTGGAAGGGCGGCTCGGGTACAAGCTCGAGTCCGCCCTTCTGGTGCGTGCGCTGACCCACCGTTCCTACGCGTACGAGAACGGCGGTCTGCCGACCAACGAGCGCCTGGAGTTCCTCGGGGACTCCGTCCTGGGTCTCGTGGTCACAGACACGCTGTACCGAACCCACCCCGACCTGCCCGAAGGCCAGCTGGCCAAGCTGCGGGCCGCGGTGGTCAACTCGCGTGCGCTGGCGGAGGTGGGCCGTGGGCTCGAACTGGGCTCCTTCATCCGGCTCGGCCGCGGTGAAGAGGGCACGGGCGGCCGGGACAAGGCGTCCATCCTCGCCGACACCCTCGAAGCGGTGATCGGTGCGGTCTATCTCGACCAGGGACTGGAGTCCGCGGCGGAGCTCGTGCACCGCCTGTTCGACCCCCTGATCGAGAAGTCCTCGAACCTCGGAGCCGGCCTGGACTGGAAGACCAGTCTCCAGGAGCTCACCGCGACCGAGGGGCTCGGTGTGCCCGAGTACCTGGTCACGGAGACCGGCCCCGACCACGAGAAGACCTTCACTGCTGCCGCCCGCGTCGGAGGCGTCTCGTACGGCACCGGCACCGGCCGCAGCAAGAAGGAGGCGGAGCAGCAGGCCGCCGAGTCCGCCTGGAGGTCCATCCGGACCGCGGCGGACGAGCGCGCCAAGGCGGCGGCCAAGCAGGCCGCCGACGAGAGCGCCGGCCCCGAGCCGGCATCCGCCTGACCGAACAGAAACAGCGCACCCGAGCGCCCGCCCCTGCCCGGGGGTGGGCGCTCGGCTCGTACACGGGGGAGCCCATGCCCGAGTTGCCCGAGGTCGAGGTCGTACGGCGCGGCCTGGAGCGGTGGGTCGCCCACCGGACCGTCGCCGAGGTCGAGGTGCTGCACCCGCGCGCGGTGCGCCGCCACCTCGCCGGCGGCGCCGACTTCGCGGACCGGCTGAAGGGCCACCGCATCGGCACGCCCAGCCGCCGGGGCAAGTACCTGTGGCTGCCCCTGGAGGACACGGACCAGTCGATCCTGGCCCACCTCGGCATGAGCGGCCAGCTGCTGGTACAGCCGCACACGAGTCCCGACGAGAAGCACCTGCGCATCCGCGCCCGCTTCACGGACGCCCTCGACACCGAACTCCGCTTCGTCGACCAGCGCACCTTCGGAGGTCTGTCGCTGCACGACAACACCCCCGACGGCCTGCCCGACGTCATCGCGCACATCGCCCGCGACCCGCTCGACGACCTCTTCGACGAAGAGGCCTTCCACCAGGCGCTGCGCCGCAAGCGGTCCACGATCAAACGGGCCCTGCTCGACCAGTCGCTGATCAGCGGCGTCGGGAACATCTACGCGGACGAGGCCCTGTGGCGCGCCCGCATCCACTACGAACGCCCGACCGCGACCTTCACCCGTCCGCGCACACTGCTGCTCCTGGGCCATGTACGGGACGTGATGAACTCCGCCCTCGCGGTGGGCGGCACCAGCTTCGACAGCCTCTACGTCAACGTCAACGGCGAGTCGGGCTACTTCGACCGGTCCCTCGACGCGTACGGCCGCGAGGGCCTGCCCTGCCGGCGCTGCGGCACGCCGATGCGCCGACGGCCCTGGATGAACCGGTCCAGCTACTACTGCCCGAAGTGCCAGCGGCCGCCGCGGATCACGCCCTAGCGGAGTCGTACCGCTCGCGGGCCGCCAGGACGTCGTCCATGCTGCCCTCCACGAAGTGGATCAGGGCGAGCAGCCGCTCGGCCACTCCGCGTCCCAGCGGCGTCAGTTCGTAGTCCACACGGGGCGGGTTGGTCGGCTGTGCCTCGCGGAGGACCAGACCGTCGCGCTCCAGCGCGTGCAGCGTCTGGGACAGCATCTTCTCGCTCACACCGTCGACCCGGCGGCGCAGCTCGTTGAAGCGCAGCGACCCCTCGTACAGAGCGGTCAGCGCGAGCCCGCCCCAGCGGCCCGTGACGTGCTCCAGCGTGCCACGCGAGGGGCAGGCCCTGGCGAACACGCTGTACGGGAGATCGTCCAGCCCTTCCGTGAGCTCCTGGGTGGTGGTCATGCCCCAAGAATACGCCAGCACAGCGCTCGCCAACAGGTTGCGCTAACTTCTGGTTAGCGCTCCTTAGTGCACCGAGGGGCGTCTAGTAACCGAAGTTCTGGGTCCACCACGGGCCGCCCGACCCGAGCTCGACACCGACGCCCAGCGTCTTGAAGTCGCAGTTCAGGATGTTGGCGCGGTGGCCGGGGCTGTTCATCCAGGCGTCCATCACGGCCGCGGCGTCCGCCTGGCCGCGGGCTATGTTCTCCCCGCCGAGGTTGGATATCCCGGCCTTCTCGGCCCGGTCCCACGGCGTCTTGCCGTCGGGGTCGGTGTGGTCGAAGAAGCCCCGGGCGCGCATGTCCTCGCTGTAGCTCTGCGCCAGCTCGGTCAGCGCGCTGTTCGCGGCGAGCGCGCTGCAGCCCACCTTGGCCCGCTCCTCGTTCACCAGCTTGAGCACCTGGGCCGCGGCGGCGGACTCCTCGGTGAGGGCGGCGGGGGCGCTGGGCTTCTCGGGCGCCTGCGTGGCCGTGCGGGACGGCGTGTTCTCCGGCTTTTTGCTGGGGGTCGCGGCCGGCTTCTTCTTCTCCGGCGTCTTTTCCTGCGTCTTCTCCGGCTTCTCGGGTGTCTTCGTCGGCGCGGCCGACGACTTCGAGGCGGACGGTGACGGGGACAGGGAGCGCTCGGCGTCCCGGCTCGTGGGTGCCCCGCCCCGGTCGTCGGCGCTGCCGGAGGTGCCGCCCTGCTCGGTCGGGGTGTTGGTCGGCGTGTCCGCGGCCTGCACCTTGTCGGCGCCGCCGTCGCCGCCGAGCTTGTAGTTCTCGAGGCCGGGGACCGCGCCCGTGGCCACCGCGACCGTGCCGATGGCGACCGCGGCGGACACACCGAGCAGACCGGTGCGCATCGGCCGTGCGGCCTTCTTCCGGCGGCGGTGCGAGCCCGCCCGCCGGGTGCCGGCCTCGGGGGTGAAGCCGTCGCTCGCGAAGACGGCCGTCTCGGCGGTCCGCTGGCGGGGAATGGCGGCGTACCCGTCACCCGGCGCGGGGGCCTCCGTCTCGAACAGGTAGGCCTCGCTCCGCGCGTAGGTGTCGGCGTACGCGTCGGGGTTCAGATAGGGCGCGATGCCCATGGTCGGGCCGTCTTCACCGCCGAACAGCGGATCATGGCCCTCCGCGGTGCCGTCGGCCTGCGTGATCCCCGTGGCGCTGCCCGCGGCGGCGCGGCCGGCGTCGGAGCGACGGTGGCGTCCCATGTTCTGGCCTTCCTCGTCCTGGCGGTCGACTCGTCCTCGAGATCAACACCAAACTCACTCGATGGTGTGAGTTTCATATGAGATTCGTTGGGTGGGGACGGTACCGCATGGCGCAAGTGAAGGAAGTGCGCCCGAGGGAGTTTGGGCGGTTAGGTTGCAGTCATGAGCGAGGATGTGCGACTGGTCGCCTGGGTGCGTGGACGCGTCCAAGGTGTGGGTTTCCGCTGGTTCACGCGGGCCAAGGCTCTGGAGATCGGCGGCCTGAGTGGTTTTGCTCTCAATTTGGGCGACGGCCGCGTCCAAGTCGTCGCGGAGGGCGCGCGAGAGGGCTGTGAAGGCTTGCTGGAGTGGCTCGAGGGTGACGACACGCCCGGCCGTGTCGACGGTGTCACCGAGATCTGGGACACACCTCGCGGCGGCTACGACGGCTTCGCCATCCGCTGATCCCACACCGCCGGGCGGCCCTCAGAGGCGCCCGCGACCGGGCCGCCGAGGGCCGCCCCGGACGGAAACCGGCTGGTGATTGCCAAGAATCGCTTGCCTTGGCAGGCTCCGCACGCAAGGATGATCGCCACGCCCCGAGGGCCCCGCAGAAGCCGCAGCGCCGCCGTATCAGGCCGCGCGCGCCCGGTCGGCCCCCAATACGGGGCGTGATCGTGTTGACCGTCAAACTTTTTGGTGAGACGCTGAAAGCCCCGCGCACCTTAGCTGTTTGGCATGGCTGAACGGCGGTACAACTCCAGGCCCTGCCAAACATCGCGGGTGCGAATCCCTCACGACCCACACCGCATCGGTCGGTCACGCATTGTGGAGGACCATCCATCATGGCAAAGGCGCTTCTCGGTTACGTCGGCGGCTCCGACCCTCGACTCCTCGCCGAGATGCGACGGCTCCAGCAGCGCGTCCAGGACCTGGAATCCGAGCTCGGACGGATCCAGGCTGAGAACGAGGCGCTGACGGCTGCCGCTTCTCACGACAGGATCATGGAGAGCGTTGACGCACACCAGGCGGAGCCTGCGCTCACCTGATCACTGCACCGCTCCACAACAGCACAGCAGTGGTTGGGCCGCCCGTCATAACCGCTAAGTTGTCAGAAGTGCAAGGGACGCCGTCGGCGTCCCTTCTTTCTTTCCCCCGCATCCTTTCACCGTCTTTAACGTGTGGTGTGCCCTGCGCGTTCAGCGGCGAAACCGTGGGTTCATGGAGTGAGACGAACCCGGGCGGTAGAGTCCGGCGGCGTGCACCTCAAGGCCCTGACCCTCCGCGGGTTCAAGTCGTTCGCCTCGGCGACCACACTCCGGTTCGAACCGGGGATCACGTGCGTCGTAGGACCGAACGGCTCGGGCAAGTCCAATGTCGTGGACGCGCTGAGCTGGGTCATGGGCGAGCAGGGCGCCAAATCGCTGCGCGGCGGCAAGATGGAGGACGTCATCTTCGCCGGCACCACCGGCCGCCCCCCGCTGGGCCGCGCCGAGGTGTCCCTGACCATCGACAACTCCGACGGGGCCCTGCCCATCGAGTACGCCGAGGTCACCATCACGCGGATCATGTTCCGCAACGGCGGCAGTGAGTACCAGATCAACGGCGACACCTGCCGCCTCCTCGACATCCAGGAACTCCTCTCCGACTCCGGCATCGGCCGCGAGATGCACGTCATCGTCGGACAGGGCCAGCTCGACTCCGTGCTGCACGCCGATCCCATGGGCCGTCGCGCCTTCATCGAGGAGGCCGCCGGCGTCCTCAAGCACCGCAAGCGCAAGGAAAAGGCGCTGCGCAAGCTGGACGCGATGCAGGCCAACCTCGCGCGCGTGCAGGACCTCACCGATGAACTCCGGCGTCAGCTCAAGCCCCTCGGCCGCCAGGCCGCCGTCGCCCGCAGGGCCGCCGTCATCCAGGCCGACCTGCGCGACGCCCGGCTGCGGCTGCTGGCCGACGACCTCGTACGGCTGAAGGAAGCCCTCAACGCCGAGGTCGCCGACGAGGCCGCACTGAAGGAGCGCAAGGAAGCCGCCGAGCAGGACCTGAAGAAGGCGCTCCAGCGCGAGGCACTCCTGGAGGACGAGGTACGGCAGCTCACACCGCGCCTCCAGCGTGCCCAGCAGACCTGGTACGAGCTCTCCCAGCTCGCCGAGCGGGTGCGCGGCACGATCTCGCTGGCCGACGCCCGCGTGAAGAGCGCCACCTCGGCGCCCCCCGAGGAACGGCGTGGCCGCGACCCCGAGGACATGGAGCGCGAGGCCGCCCGCATCCGCGAGCAGGAGGCTGAGCTGGAGGCGGCCCTGGAGGCGGCCGAACGCGCTCTGGAGGACACGGTCTCCCACCGCGCCGAGCTGGAGCGCGCGCTCACCCAGGAGGAACGGCGCCTGAAGGACGCCGCCCGTGCCATCGCCGACCGGCGCGAGGGACTGGCCCGGCTCAGCGGCCAGGTCAACGCGGCCCGCTCGCGCGCGGCCTCCGCCCAGGCCGAGATCGAACGCCTGGCTGCCGCCCGCGAAGAGGCCCAGGAGCGGGCCGTCGCCGCCCAGGAGGAGTACGAGGCCCTCAAGGCCGAGGTCGACGGCCTCGACGCGGGCGACGCCGAACTGGCCGAACAGCACGAGGCCGCGAAGCAGCGGCTCGCCGACGCCGAGGCCGCCCTGACGGCAGCCCGCGAGGCCGCCACGGCGGTGGAACGGAAGCGCGCCGCGACCCAGGCCCGCCACGAGGCCCTGGCGCTGGGCCTGCGCCGCAAGGACGGCACCGGAATACTGCTCGCGGCGAAGGACCGCCTCTCCGGCCTGCTCGGCCCGGCGGCGGAACTCCTGACGGTGACCCCCGGACACGAGGTCGCCCTCGCGGCTGCCTTCGGAGCGGCTGCGGACGCCATCGCGGTCACCACCCCGGCATCAGCGGCAGACGCGATCAGACTCCTCCGCAAACAGGACGGAGGCCGGGCCACTCTGCTCCTGGCAGGAGCTACCGCCCCCAGGGGCGCGGGGAACTGCGCGACCAGCCCCGACGAGCCCGCGGACGAACGACGAGACTTCGCTGCCGACCTGGTCCGCGGCCCCGCCGAGCTGATGCCCGCCGTACGCCGGCTCCTTCAAGGAATCGTCGTGGTCGACACCCTCGAGGACGCGGAAAACCTCGTCTACACCCACCCCGACCTCACCGCCGTCACCGCAGAAGGCGACCTCCTCGGCACCCACTTCGCCCACGGCGGGTCCGCCGGCGCCCCCAGCCTCCTCGAAGTACAGGCCTCCGTCGACGAGGCCGCCGCCGAGCTGGAAGAGCTGGCGGTGCGCTGCGAGGAGCTGACCGAGGCCCAGCACGAGGCAGTCGAACGCCGCAAGGAGTGCGCCGCGCTCGTCGAGGACGTGGGGGAGCGCCGCCGGGCCGCCGACCGGGAGAAGTCGTCCGTCGCCCAGCAGCTCGGCCGGCTCGCCGGGCAGGCACGCGGCGCGGCGGGGGAGGCCGAGCGGTCCACGGCCGCCGCCGCCCGGGCGCAGGAAGCCCTCGACAAGGCCCAAGCCGAGGTCGAGGAACTCGCCGAGCGACTCGCCGTCGCCGAGGAGATGCCGATCGAGGAGGAGCCCGACACCTCCGTACGGGACCGGCTCGCCGCCGACGGTGCCAACGCCCGGCAGACCGAGATGGAGGCCCGCCTCCAGGCCCGTACGCACGAGGAACGGGTCAAGGGCCTGGCCGGACGTGCCGACTCGCTGGACCGGGCGGCCCGCGCGGAACGCGAGGCACGCGCGCGTGCGGAGCAGCGGCGGGCCCGGCTGCGGCACGAGGCCGCCGTCGCCGAGGCCGTCGGCTCGGGCGCCCGGCAGCTGCTCGCGCACGTCGAGGTCTCCCTGGCCCGAGCCGACGAGGAGCGCGCCGCCGCCGAGGCCGCCAAGGCCCGCCGCGAGCAGGAACTCGCCCGCGCCCGGACCGAGGGACGCGATCTCAAGGCCGAACTCGACAAGTTGACGGATTCGGTCCACCGAGGCGAGGTACTCGGCGCCGAGAAGCGGCTGCGGATCGAGCAGCTGGAGACGAAGGCGCTGGAGGAGCTGGGTGTCGAACCGGCCGGACTGGTGGCGGAGTACGGACCGCACCAGCTCGTGCCGCCCTCGCCCCCCGCCGAGGGCGAGGAGCTGCCGGAGGACCCGGAGCACCCGCGCAACCGGCCGAAGCCGTATCTCCGGTCCGAGCAGGAGAAGCGGCTGAAGTCGGCCGAGCGTGCCTACCAGCAGCTCGGCAAGGTGAACCCGCTCGCCCTCGAGGAGTTCGCGGCACTGGAGGAACGCCACCAGTTCCTCAGCGAGCAGCTCGAGGACCTGAAGAAGACGCGGGCGGACCTCCTCCAGGTGGTGAAGGAGGTCGACGAGCGTGTCGAGCAGGTCTTCACCGAGGCCTACCGGGACACGGCCCGGGAGTTCGAGGGCGTGTTCTCGCGCCTGTTCCCGGGCGGCGACGGGCGGCTGATCCTCACCGACCCCGACAACATGCTCACCACGGGCGTCGACGTCGAGGCCCGGCCGCCGGGCAAGAAGGTCAAGCGGCTGTCGCTGCTCTCGGGCGGGGAGCGGTCGCTGACCGCCGTGGCGCTGCTCGTGTCGATCTTCAAGGCGCGGCCCAGCCCGTTCTACGTCATGGACGAGGTCGAGGCCGCCCTCGACGACACCAACCTCCAGCGACTGATCCGGATCATGCAGGAGCTGCAGGAGGCCTCGCAGCTGATCGTGATCACCCATCAGAAGCGCACGATGGAGGTCGCCGACGCGCTGTACGGCGTCTCCATGCAGGGCGACGGTGTGTCGAAGGTCATCAGCCAGCGCCTTCGCTAGATGGATGCGGTCTACACCGGTCTCACCTGCGACGCTCAGTGGCTTCAATTCTTGAACACACTCTCGCCACACTCCTGTCGCAGATTCACGTCTCCTGACCTATTGACTTCGAAACTTGAAGGCATAGTCTCGGCAACGTTCCTTTTACCTTCAGGTACCTTCAGGTGGACCTCGAAGGGCTGATCCCCTCCGGCAGCGTTGCCGGTGGCCTGAGGAGTACACGTGACCAGCACAGCGCAGGCACCCAAGTCCGGAGCCAGGACGGCTCACCCCGAGCATCTCGGGCACGTCATCTTCATCGCGGCGGCGGCCGCGATGGGCGGTTTCCTCTTCGGCTACGACAGTTCCGTGATCAACGGTGCCGTCGAGGCCATCCGGGGCCGCTACGACATCGGCTCCGCAGCCCTCGCACAGGTCATCGCCGTCGCCCTCATCGGCTGCGCCATCGGGGCCGCGACCGCCGGCCGGATAGCCGACCGCATCGGCCGCATCCGGTGCATGCAGATCGCCGCGGTCCTCTTCACGGTCAGCGCCGTCGGCTCCGCGCTCCCCTTCGCCCTGTGGGACCTCGCCTTCTGGCGGGTCGTCGGCGGCTTCGCCATCGGCATGGCCTCCGTGATCGGCCCGGCGTACATCGCCGAAGTCGCCCCGCCCGCGTACCGTGGCCGGCTCGGCTCCTTCCAGCAGGCCGCGATCGTCATCGGCATCGCAGTGTCGCAGCTCGTCAACTGGGGCGTGCTGAACGCCGCCGACGGTGACCAGCGCGGCGAGCTGATGGGCCTGGAGGCCTGGCAGGTCATGCTCGGCGTCATGGTCATCCCGGCCGTTCTGTACGGCCTGCTCTCCTTCCGGATCCCTGAGTCCCCGCGCTTCCTCATCTCCGTGGGCAAGCACGAGCGCGCCCGGGAGATCCTCACCCAGGTCGAGGGCAAGAACGTCGACCTGGACGCCCGCGTCGCCGAGATCGAGCACGCCATGACCAGCGAGCACAAGTCCAGCTTCAAGGACCTGCTCGGCGGGAGCTTCTTCTTCAAGCCGATCGTCTGGATCGGTATCGGCCTGTCGGTCTTCCAGCAGTTCGTCGGCATCAACGTCGCGTTCTACTACTCCTCGACGCTGTGGCAGTCGGTCGGCGTCGACCCGGCGGACTCGTTCTTCTACTCCTTCACCACGTCGATCATCAACATCGTCGGCACCGTGATCGCGATGATCTTCGTCGACCGCATCGGCCGCAAGCCCCTCGCGATCATCGGCTCGGTCGGCATGGTCGTCGGCCTGGCGCTGGAGGCCTGGGCGTTCTCGCACCCCCTGGTCGACGGCACGCTGCCGGCCGCGCAGGGCTGGATCGCCCTGATCGCCGCGCATGTCTTCGTCCTCTTCTTCGCCCTGTCCTGGGGTGTGGTCGTCTGGGTCATGCTCGGCGAGATGTTCCCCAACCGGATCCGGGCCGCCGCCCTGGGCGTGGCCGCCGCCGCGCAGTGGATCGCCAACTGGGCCATCACCGCGAGCTTCCCGTCGCTGGCCGAGTGGAACCTCTCCGTGACGTACGTGATCTACACGGCCTTCGCCGCGCTCTCCATCCCCTTCATCCTGAAGTTCGTCAGCGAGACGAAGGGCAAGGCCCTGGAGGAGATGGGCTGAGCCCGCCCCCCGAACTCGGGGAGAAGGGCCAAAGTCCCCGCTGCCCCTCTCCCCGTAACCCGCCGCCGCCCCGGTTCGGCCACTGCCCGAGCCGGGGCGGCGGTCTGTCGTCTCACCGGATCTGGACGCCGGCGCAGCTGCCCCCCGGCAGAAAGCCGGGCACCTCGTCCGCCTCGGCGAGTAGGTTGCTCCCGTCCAGGATCGGAAGGCCGTGGGCACCCAGTGAGCGCACCGCCTCGCAGCCCCGCACCGTCCGGCGGGGGCGTCAGTCCCGGCAGCGCCCGCTCGCGGGCTCAGCCCGTCAGCCCCGGCAGCACCCGCTCGCAGAAGAGCTGCAGGCTCCGCCATCCCTCCTCCACCGGCATCCCGCCCGCCAGCGGGTGCAGCACATAGGAATCCAGACCCAGCTCCGCGCACGCCTCGGGCGTGAGGATGCGGTACACGCCCTCGGCGCGCAGTTCCCCGACGGTCGTCGCGGCCGACTTCACCGCCGAGCGCACCCCGCTCGACTGCCAGGAGGCGTACGTCCGCGCCTCGTGCAGGAAATGCTCGCCGTACTCCGCCCAGGCCCGGTCCGGGTCCTCGGCCACGTGCAGCAGCGGTGTCTCGGCGGCGGGCATCATGACCCAGCCCTCGGTGCCGTACTCGGCGAGCCGGTCCTTGTAGTACGCCTCCAGCTCCGGCAGATGCGCGCTGGGGAAGAAGGGCAGACCGAGCCGGGCGGCCCGGCGGGCGGCGGCCTGGGAGGAGCCGCCGACCAGGAGCAGCGGATGCGGGTCGGTGTACGGGCGCGGGGTGATGCGGACCGTGCGGCCCCGGTAGGCGAAGGGCTCGCCCGTCCACGCCTTCAGCAGCGTCTCCAGCAGCTCGTCCTGCAGCCGGCCGCGCCGGGCGAAGTCCACGCCGAACAGGTCGTACTCCTCGGGCCGGTACCCGATCCCGGCGACCGTCACCAGCCGGCCGCCGCTCAGCAGGTCCAGCACGGCGATCTCCTCGGCCAGCCGCAGCGGGTCGTGCAGCGGGCCGATGATCGCCGATACGGTGACCGCGACACGCCGGGTCGCGCCGAAGACCGCCCCCGCGAAGGCGAACGGCGACGGCAGCCAGTTGTTGTCGGCGCCGTGGTGCTCCTCCGTCTGCACCGTCGTGACGCCCCGGTCGTCGGCGTACGAGGCCATCTCCAGGGCCGCCCGGTAGCGGGCGCCGAGTTCCGCGGGGCCGGCTCCCGGAGCGACGAGGTTGAAGCGTGCGACCGTGACGGGCATGGGGGCGTCTCCCTTCACCGGGCGGGTGTCCGGGGGACGTTAGCTGACGGGGCGTCAGACATCCAGGGGTGTGGAGATCCGGCGGCCCTCGGCCACGCAGGGCGGCGCGAGCGGGGTGACCCGGGGGCCCATGGCTGATACTGGACGCGTTATGGACATCGTCATCCTTGCTGTAGTCATCGCCGTGGTCGTGCTCGGCGCGCTCGGCGGGCTCATCGTCGGCAGCCGGCGCAAGAAGAAGCTGCCCCCGCCCCCGCCCGCAGCGCCCGACATCACCGCCCCACCGGCCGAGCCGCATGTCGGCGACGAGGCCGAGACGCCGCGGGAGGAACCGCGGCGCACGATAGAGGAGGTGGATCTTCCGGACGGTTCGGCTCCCGTCACCGTCGAGGAGCCGCCCGTCGAAGCTCCGGAGATCGAGATCCCGGAGCCCACCGCGGGTCGCCTGGTCCGGCTGCGGGCCCGTCTCTCCCGCTCGCAGAACGCCCTCGGTCAGGGGCTGCTCACGCTGCTGTCGCGCGAGCACCTCGACGAGGACACCTGGGAGGAGATCGAGGACACGCTGCTCACCGCCGACGTCGGCGTGCAGCCCACCCAGGAACTGGTCGAGCGCCTGCGCGAGCGGGTCAAGGTGCTCGGCACCCGCACCCCCGTCGAACTGCGCACCCTGCTGCGCGAGGAACTGCTCACGCTGGTCGGCCGTGACATGGACCGCGTGGTCAAGACCGAGCCGGAGGACCGCAAGCCGGGCATCGTGATGGTCGTCGGGGTCAACGGCACCGGCAAGACCACCACCACCGGCAAGCTCGCCCGCGTCCTGGTCGCGGACGGCCAGAGCGTCGTCCTGGGCGCCGCCGACACCTTCCGGGCCGCCGCCGCCGACCAGCTCCAGACCTGGGGCGAGCGCGTCGGCGCCCACACCGTGCGCGGACCGGAGGCCGGGGACCCCGCCTCCGTCGCCTTCGACGCGGTCAAGGAGGGCAAGGAGATGGGCGCGAACGTCGTGCTCATCGACACCGCCGGCCGCCTGCACACCAAGACCGGCCTCATGGACGAGCTCGGCAAGGTCAAGCGGGTCGTGGAGAAGCACGCCCCGGTGGACGAGGTGCTGCTCGTACTCGACGCCACGACCGGCCAGAACGGCCTGGTCCAGGCCCGGGTCTTCGCCGAGGTCGTCGACATCACCGGCATCGTGCTCACCAAGCTGGACGGCACGGCCAAGGGCGGCATCGTGGTCGCGGTCCAGCGCGAGCTGGGCGTTCCGGTCAAGCTCGTCGGGCTCGGCGAGGGCGCGGACGATCTGGCGCCGTTCGAGCCGGAGGCGTTCGTTGACGCCCTTATCGGGGAGTGAGCTCCGGACCAGCCGAGCGGAGCACCTCCGGAGAACCGGACGGACACGGCGAAGCGCCCGCCCCGAGACACCGTCGGGTCGGGCGCTTGGCCGTGAACAGGGTCAGGGCTGTGTACGGGGTCAGGCCCGTGACCGGTGCGCGACATACGCCAGCGTGCCCAGCACCAGGCGGGCCTCCGGTGCCCTGGACGCCGAGTCCAGGGCGGGGGAGCGCAGCCAGCGCACCGGGCCGAGGCCGCCGCGGTCGGAGGGCGGCGCCGTGATATGCGTACCGGGTCCGAGGCCGCGCAGGTCGAGGGAGGCGGCGTCGTCCCAGCCCATGCGGTAGAGCAGACCGGGCAGATCGGCTGCGGCGCCGGGGGCGACGAAGAAGTGGGCGCGGCCGTCCGGGGTCACCGCGACCGGGCCGACGGGCAGACCCATGCGCTCCAGCCGGGCCAGCGCACGGCAGCCGGCGGGTTCGGCCACCTCGATGACGTCGAAGGCCCGGCCGACCGGCAGCATCACCGAGGCGCCGGGGAACTCGCCCCAGGAGTCGGTCACGTCGCCCAGCGTCGCCCCGGCGGGGATCACCGGCGCGAAGTCCAGCGGATGCGCGCCCGGAGCCGGGCAGTCGCCGCGGCCGCAGGAGCAGGCGCCCGCCGACGCCCGGGCGCCCGGCACCACGTCCCAGCCCCACAGTCCGGTGTACTCGGCCACGACGGTGCCGTCCGATGTGCGGCCGCGGCGGCGCGAGCCGGACCGGATGTCGCGCATGCCCCGGCTGATGCCGATCGTGAAGCCCATGCCCCCTCCAACGGGTCCGACGCACCGATGGTTACGCAGCGCTCGCTCTGTGTGACTCTCTGTTTCCGCCTTCCCGAGCGGCGGTCCGTTCACTCAGCGCCCGGGAGTGTCAAGGGTGGTGCGCTCGACGACACGCGCCCCTCAGTGCATCGCTGCACCCGCTCCTGGTTGTGCTGTGTCAAGTGAATCGCGAGGAGGCGTACGTGAGTTCATTCGAAGGGGTGGCGAATGGTGGCGTTTCCGTGTGAGCCGTGGCTGGACGGGTGATCGTAGGATTACTTTGTGTGCACGAGTCCTGGGGGCACATGCGCTCGTGGGTATGCCGGAGGCAAGTCGGTATTCCGTTCGATGGGTGACAAGGGACGGACGGACGGCCGTACGAACCGGCATGCTGTTAGGGCTTGGCGCACTCGGCGACAAGTGGTCTCAGGGATGGGGGCGTTCCAGTGAGCGGCAACGGCGGAAGCGGAACGAACGCGACGCACGCTGACAAGCGCCCGAACGAGCTGCTCACCTCCTGGTTCGTGCGCAGCGGCTGGTCCAAGGGCGAGCTCGCCCGCCAGGTCAACCGCCGGGCACGCCAGCTGGGCGCCAACCACATCTCCACGGACACCTCGCGCGTACGCCGCTGGCTCGACGGCGAGAACCCGCGCGAGCCGATCCCCAGGATCCTCTCCGAGCTGTTCTCGGAGCGTTTCGGCGTCGTCGTCTCCGTCGAGGACCTGGGGCTGCGCACCGCGCGCCAGTCACCGTCCGCGACCGGCGTCGACCTGCCCTGGACGGGCCCGCAGACCGTGGCCCTGCTCAGCGAGTTCTCGCGCAGCGACCTGATGCTGGCGCGGCGCGGCTTCCTCGGGAGCTCGCTGGTCCTGTCTGCGGGCCCGGCCCTCATCGAGCCCATGCAGCGCTGGCTCGTCCCCTCGCCCCCGGCCCAGCGGCCGGAGTCCGAGCCCGCCGGGCGCGCCCGGGGCCGGCTCTCCAAGCCGGAGCTGGACCTCCTGGAGTCCACGACCGTGATGTTCCGGCAGTGGGACGCCCAGTGCGGCGGCGGCCTGCGCCGCAAGGCGGTCGTCGGCCAGCTGCACGAGGTGACGGACCTGCTCCAGGAGCCCCAGCCCGAGGCCACCACCCGGCGGCTGTTCAAGGTCGCCGCGGAACTCGCCGAGCTGGCCGGCTGGATGTCGTACGACATTGGGCTGCAGCCGACCGCGCAGAAGTACTTCGTCCTCGCGCTGCACGCCGCGAAGGAGGCCGGTGACCGGCCCCTCGGCTCCTATGTGCTGTCCAGCATGAGCCGGCAGATGATCCACCTCGGGCGGCCCGACGACGCGCTGGAGCTGATCCATCTCGCGCAGTACGGCAGCCGCGACTGCGCGAGCCCGCGCACCCAGTCGATGCTGTATGCGATGGAGGCCCGCGCCTACGCCAACATGGGACAGCCCGGCAAGTGCAAGCGGGCGGTCCGGATGGCCGAGGACACCTTCGCCGACGCCGGCGAGTGGGACGAGCCGGACCCCGACTGGATCCGCTTCTTCTCCGAGGCCGAGCTGTACGGCGAGAACTCGCACTCGTACCGCGACCTGGCCTATGTCGCCGGCCGCAGCCCGACCTACGCCTCGCTGGCCGAGCCCCTGATGGAGCGGGCCGTGCGGCTGTTCGCCGAGGACGGCGAGCACCAGCGGTCGTACGCGCTCAACCTGATCGGCATGGCCACCGTGCACCTCCTGAAGCGCGAGGCCGAGCAGAGCACGGTCTTCGCCACCCAGGCCATGCAGGTCGCCAAGAAGGTCCGCTCCGAGCGGGTCAACACTCGTATCCGAAAGACGGTCGACACGGCCGCGCGGGACTTCGGCGACCTCGGCGAGGTGGTCGACCTCACCGAGCGGCTCGCCGCCGAGCTGCCCGAGACCGCGGAGGCGGTCTGACCGCCACCCTCCTGGACCCCTGAACCCCGGCCGCGGCCGGCCCTCCCGAACTGCCCGACTCGGCTCCCCCATGCCAGGTCATCGGAAGGCCGGCCGCGGCCGGCCTGTGTCCTGAGGACAGCGGGGACCGAAGGTTGCGCCACGATAACGATCGGCGCGCCCGCAATCCGGCAGTTCATCGACGCGTAACACAGAACGCGCCTTCGTCACGGCCGCGAAACAACGAGGGGCTTCCACCGAAACCGCGCTGCGCCAATCTCGTGGCGCATAACCGGCCCACCCCTCAATCCGCTCGAGGCTTCGCCCGCACGGGGCCGTACCAACGACGAGGAGACGCCGATGGCACCAGCCATCACCCTTGCCGCAGAGGCACCCAAGCTGTCTGCCGCCAACACAGGGTTCATGCTCATCTGTTCCGCCCTGGTGATGCTCATGACCCCGGGTCTGGCCTTCTTCTACGGAGGCATGGTCCGCGTCAAGAGCACCCTGAACATGCTGATGATGAGCTTCATCAGCCTCGGGATCGTCACCATCCTGTGGGTGCTGTACGGCTTCTCCATGGCGTTCGGCACCGACTCCGGCAGCCTCATCGGCTGGAACTCGGACTGGGTCGGTCTCACCGGGGTCGACAAGGGCGAGCTGTGGGGCACGTACAACATCCCGCTTCTCGCCTTCATGGTCTTCCAGCTCATGTTCGCGATCATCACGCCCGCCCTGATCAGCGGTGCTCTCGCGGACCGCGTGAAGTTCTCCGCCTGGGCGCTGTTCATCGCGCTGTGGGCCACGATCGTCTACTTCCCCGTCGCCCACTGGGTCTGGGGCGAGGGCGGCTGGGCCTTCGACATGGGCGTGATCGACTTCGCCGGTGGTACGGCGGTCCACATCAACGCGGGTGCCGCGGCGCTCGGCGTGATCCTCGTCATCGGCAAGCGGGTCGGCTTCAAGAGGGACCCGATGCGCCCGCACAGCCTCCCGCTGGTCATGCTCGGCGCCGGTCTGCTGTGGTTCGGCTGGTTCGGCTTCAACGCCGGCTCGTGGCTCGGCAACGACGACGGCGTCGGCACGCTGATGTTCGTCAACACGCAGGTCGCCACCGCCGCCGCCATGCTGGCCTGGCTCGCCTACGAGAAGATCCGCCACGGCGCGTTCACCACGCTGGGCGCCGCCTCCGGCGCGGTCGCGGGTCTGGTCGCCATCACCCCGGCCGGTGGTTCGGTCACCCCGATGGGCGCGATCGCCGTCGGCGCCATCGCCGGCGTCCTCTGCGCCATGGCCGTGGGCCTGAAGTACAAGTTCGGCTACGACGACTCGCTCGACGTCGTGGGTGTCCACCTCGTCGGCGGTGTGGTCGGCTCCATCCTCATCGGCTTCTTCGCCAGCGGTAAGGGCCAGTCCGACGCCACGGGCGTGTTCTACGGCGACCACAAGTTCGACCAGCTGTGGAAGCAGCTCGCCGGTGTCGGCGGTGTGCTCGCCTACTCCCTGATCGTCTCCGCGATCATCGCCTTCGTCCTCCACAAGACCATCGGCATGCGGGTCTCCGAGGACGAGGAGGTCGCCGGCATCGACCAGGCCGAGCACGCCGAGACCGCATACGACTTCAGCGGTGCCGGTGGCGGTGCCGCCAAGACGGCCGTCACGGCCCCGGTCGCCGCGGCCGCGAGCAAGAAGGTGGACGCATGAAGCTCATCACCGCCGTCGTGAAGCCGCACCGGCTCGACGAGATCAAGGAGGCCCTGCAGGCCTTCGGAGTACACGGCCTGACGGTCACCGAGGCAAGCGGCTACGGTCGTCAGCGAGGCCACACCGAGGTCTACCGCGGTGCCGAGTACACCGTCGACCTGGTCCCCAAGATCCGCATCGAGGTCCTGGTCGAGGACGACGACGCCGAGCAGCTGATCGATGTCGTGGTCAAGGCCGCCCGCACCGGCAAGATCGGTGACGGCAAGGTCTGGTCCATCCCGGTCGACACGGCCGTACGGGTCCGGACCGGCGAGCGCGGCCCCGACGCGCTCTGAGGCAGGTGAACAGAACAGGAGTCGCTGGGTGACCGGTACGGACGTGCACAAAGAAGCAGAGGACTCGGGACCCAGCGGCTACGCGGCGGCCCGGCTGCGTCTCCTCCACGAGAAGACGCGCCCTGGGCCGCCGCGCCGCGCCGCGCTGGCGCGCCTCACCGACGACTGGCTGCACGCGCTGTTCA
>NZ_JBSHKH010000081.1:0-36373 GCF_053643595.1 Streptomyces sp. NPDC055506
AACCTGGGGGGCGCGGCATCCATTCCGGGCCCGGGGGCCGCCGGGAGAGCTGTGGTCAGCTCTCGGGGCGGTCCTCCGGGGTCCGCTCGGGCGCCGGGGCGGGTTCCGCCGCGGTGCTCTTCGCGGTGGTGATCGCCGGCGTCGCGCCGTTCGTCCCGTTCGTCAGGGCCAGCTCCTTGGGGGAGAGGACCGGCGGGCGGGTGGACGGCGTACGGCGGGAGGAGCCCGTCCAGGCGGGCCGCGGCGGGCGCTTGACGATCGGCGCGAAGATCTCGGCGATCTCCTCCTTGCCCAGCGTCTCCTTCTCGAGGAGGGCCAGGACCAGGTTGTCGAGCACGTCGCGGTTCTCGACCAGGATCTCCCACGCCTCGTTGTGCGCGGTCTCGATGAGCTTCTTGACCTCTTCGTCGACCAGCGCGGCGACCTCTTCCGAGTAGTCGCGCTGGTGAGACATCTCACGCCCGAGGAACGGCTCGGTGTTGTCGCCGCCGAACTTGATCGCGCCGAGACGCTCGGTCATGCCGTACTGCGTGACCATCGCGCGGGCCAGGCCGGTGGCCTTCTCGATGTCGTTGGCGGCACCCGTCGTCGGGTCATGGAAGACGAGTTCTTCGGCCGCGCGGCCGCCCAGCATGTAGGCGAGCTGGTCGAGCATCTCGTTGCGCGTGGTCGAGTACTTGTCCTCGTCGGGCAGCACCATCGTGTAGCCGAGGGCGCGGCCTCTGGAGAGGATCGTGATCTTGTGGACGGGATCGGAGTTGGGTGAGGCCGCCGCGACCAGGGCGTGTCCGCCCTCGTGGTACGCGGTGATCTTCTTCTCCTTGTCCGACATGATCCGGGTCCGCTTCTGCGGGCCCGCCACCACACGGTCGATCGCCTCGTCCAGCATGTGGTTGTCGATCAGCTTCTGGTCGCTGCGGGCCGTCAGCAGGGCGGCCTCGTTCAGCACGTTGGCGAGATCGGCACCCGTCATGCCGGGCGTACGGCGGGAGACCGCCGACAGGTCGACGTCGGGCGCGACCGGCTTGCCCTTCTGGTGGACCTTGAGGATCTCCAGACGGCCCTGCATGTCCGGGCGGTCGACCGCGATCTGGCGGTCGAAGCGGCCGGGGCGCAGGAGGGCCGGGTCGAGGATGTCCGGGCGGTTCGTGGCGGCGATCAGGATGACGCCGCCCTTGACGTCGAAGCCGTCCATCTCGACGAGCAGCTGGTTCAGGGTCTGCTCGCGCTCGTCGTGACCGCCGCCGAGGCCGGCGCCGCGGTGGCGGCCGACCGCGTCGATCTCGTCGACGAAGACGATCGCCGGGGCGTTCGCCTTGGCCTGCTCGAACAGGTCACGGACTCGGGAGGCACCGACACCGACGAACATCTCGACGAAGTCGGATCCGGAGATCGAGTAGAACGGCACGCCCGCCTCGCCCGCGACGGCACGCGCGAGCAGGGTCTTGCCGGTGCCGGGCGGGCCGTACAGCAGCACGCCCTTGGGGATCTTGGCGCCGACGGCCTGGAACTTGGCCGGCTCCTGGAGGAATTCCTTGATCTCGTGGAGTTCCTCGACGGCCTCGTCCGAGCCGGCGACGTCCGAGAACGTCGTCTTGGGGGTGTCCTTGGTGATGAGCTTGGCCTTGGACTTCCCGAAGTTCATGACCCGGGAGCCGCCGCCCTGCATCTGATTCATCAGGAACAGGAAGACGACGACGATGAGGACGAAGGGGAGCAGCGAGAGCAGGATCCCGACGAACGGGTTCTGCTTGGACGGCGAGACCGTGTAGCCGTCCGGGATCTGCTTGTCCTGGAACTTGGCCTGGAGCGTGTTGGCAATCGTCACGCCCTGGTCGCCGATGTAGCTCGCCTGGATCTTCGAGCTGCCCTCGATCTTTACGCCGTTCTTGAGCTCGGCCTTGATGGTCTGCTCATCGCCGGTGGTCAGCTTGGCCGAATCGACCTTGTTGTCATTGATCGCCTGGACGACCTGGCCGGTGTCCACCGTCTTGTAGCCGCCGGACGAGCCGACGACCTGCATCAACACGACCACGGCAAGGACGGCCAGCACGATCCACATGACCGGCCCACGGAAGTATCGCTTCACGTCCATCCATACGGAGCGGTGCCGCCCCGTCCCTCCTGCCATAGTGAGTTTGATAAAGGCTGTTCTTCGGACGGTACCCCAGCATTGTCACCTGAAGCTGCGCGGGACGACTGGCGATCCGTCTACGCATGCTCCAACGGCGGGAAGTCCGCTGGGGTTCCCGATCACCGTCACGGCACCCCGGCCGGGATTCAGCCGCCGTACACGTGGGGCGCGAGCGTACCGACGAACGGGAGGTTGCGGTACTTCTCGGCGTAGTCCAGTCCGTAGCCGACGACGAATTCGTTGGGGATGTCGAATCCGACCCATTCCACGTCGATGGCGACCTTCGCGGCCTCGGGCTTGCGCAGCAGCGTGCACACCTTGAGGGAGGCGGGCTCGCGCGAGCCGAGGTTGGAGAGCAGCCAGGACAGGGTCAGTCCGGAGTCGATGATGTCTTCGACGATGAGGACGTGCTTGCCCTTGATGTCGGTGTCGAGGTCCTTGAGGATCCGCACCACACCGGAGGACTGGGTGCCCGCCCCGTACGAGGATACGGCCATCCAGTCCATGGTGAGGGGGGTGGACAGCGCCCGGGCGAGATCGGCCATGACCATCACCGCGCCCTTGAGGACTCCGACGATCAGCAGGTCCTTGCCCGCGTACTCCGCGTCGATCTTCGCGGCCAGCTCGGCGAGCTTGGCGTCGATCTCTTCTTTGGTGATGAGTACCTGCTGGAGGTCGGCACCCATGTCTTTCGCGTCCACCCGCATCACTTTCGGTCGTCCCACCGGCTGAGCGGCCCCTCCACCGATTGCCCGGAGGGGTCGTTGGTTCAGCCTTGCCGAATCACCAGTCTGCCACCCTGCCGCTGGGCCACGACCTTGCCGGGGAGGTTGATGGCTCCCTGACCGCGCCAGCCGGTGATGAGCCGGTCGACTTCTTCGATGTGGCGGGCGAACAGCGAGCCGGCCGGCGCACCGGCCGCGATGGCGGCCCGGCGCAGGATGCGGCGGCGTACGGCGGGGGGCAGGGCGTAGAGCTTGGCGCACTCCAGCAGCCCGGTGGCGTCGCGGACGGTGGCCTCGGCCCGGCCGGCCCAGGCGTCGAGGGCGTCGGCGTCGTCGCGGGAGAGCTGTGCCGTACGGGCGAGGGCTTCGACGACGCCCTTGCCGAGGGCCTTCTCCAGGGCGGGCAGGCCTTCGTGGCGCAGCCGGGAGCGGGTGTAGGCGGGGTCGGCGTTGTGGGGGTCGTCCCAGACGGGCAGGGACTGGACCATGCAGGCCTTGCGGGCGGTCTGCCGGTCGAGTTCCAGGAAGGGGCGCCGGTAGCGGCCGCCGGCCCCCGAGACCGCGGCCATTCCGGACAGGGAGCGGATGCCGGAGCCGCGGGCGAGGCCCAGCAGGACGGTTTCGGCCTGGTCGTCGCGGGTGTGGCCGAGGAGGACCGCGGTGGCGCCGTGGCGTTCGGCAGCGGTGTCGAGTGCGGCGTAGCGGGCGTCGCGGGCGGCGGCTTCGGGTCCGCCGGTGCGGCCGACGGTGACGGCGACGGAGTCGACCGGGTCGAGGCCGAGTTCGCGCAGGCGCTGGACGACTTCCGCGGCGCGTGCGTCGGACCCGGGCTGGAGGCCGTGGTCGACGGTCACCCCGCCGGCTCTGATGCCGAGCTTGGGGGACTCGAAGGCGAGGGCGGAGGCGAGGGCCATGGAGTCGGCGCCGCCGGAGCATGCCACGAGCACGAGCGGCGGGGGCGGCGGCTCGTGCGAGGGGGCGCGCCGGAGTGCGGCGGTGGTGCTGTGGTGTTCGGTCAGGAGGTCGTGGAGGACGCGGCGGACCGCCAGGCGTATCGCCGCGACCGCAGGATGGGGACCCATGTCCGGTTCCCTTCATGAAGTTGTCGGGGGGTGAGCCCGAGGTCGGTCACGCAGAGTGTGTAGATGGTGACAGAACCGGGCCGTTCCCCGAGCATTGCACGCCTACCCCTGCCTCACGGTCCCTCGGACGGGTGATTGGAGGGGCGTTCGCCTGCCGTCGGCGGGTTTACTTTCACGACCTTCCCGCGATGTTCACTACTCGGCCCTGCGATGCACCCGCGCGATCCAGTCCGCCGGTTTGGCGATCTCCGTCTTGGTGGGGAGGGTGTTGGGCGAGGTCCACACGCGGTTGAAGCCGTCCATGCCGACCTCGTCGACGACGGCCCGTACGAAGCGTTCGCCGTCGCGGTACTGGCGGAGTTTGGCGTCCAGGCCGAGGAGCTTGCGCAGGGCCATGTCCAGGCGGGAGGCGCCCTTGGCGCGGCGCTGCTGGAACTTCTCGCGAATCTCTCCGACGGTCGGTACGACGTCCGGGCCGACGCCGTCCATCACGAAGTCGGCGTGGCCTTCCAGCAGGGACATGACGGCGGTGAGGCGGCCGAGGATCTCCCGCTGGGCGGGGGTCTGGACGATCTCGACGAGGGAGCGTCCGCCGTCGACCTCCTCGGCCTCGGGGCGGCCCCCGGCGAGGCTCTGGGCGGCTTCGCGTACGCGTTCGAGGACGGTCATGGGGTCGACGTCGGTCTCGCCCAGGAAGGACTGGATCTCGCCCTCGAGGTGGTCCCGCAGCCAGGGCACGGCGGTGAACTGGGTGCGGTGGGTCTCCTCGTGGAGGCAGACCCAGAGGCGGAAGTCGTGGGGGTCGACGTCGAGTTCGCGTTCCACGTGCACGATGTTCGGGGCGACGAGCAGGAGCCGGCCGCCGCCGTTCTCCGCGGCCGGGAGCTGCCGGGTGGCGGGGGCGAAGGTCTCGTACTGGCCGAGGACGCGGGAGGCCAGGAAGGACAGGAGCATGCCCAGCTCGACGCCGGTGACCTTGCCGCCGACCGCGCTCATCACCGCGCCGCCGGGGGTGTTGCCGCGCCGGTCCTGCATCTTGTCGAGCAGGGGCTTGAGGAGTTCCCGGAAGCCGGCGACGTTCGCGCGGATCCAGCCGGGGCGGTCGACGACGAGGACGGGGGTGTCGTGGCCCTCCTCGGTGCCCAGGCGGGTGAAGCCGCGGACGTGTTCCTCCGAGGCCTTGGCATGCCGGCGTAGTTCCGCGACGACGGCGCGGGCCTCGTCCCGGCTGACGTCGGGGCCCGGCCGTACGAGCCGGGTCGCGGTCGCGACCGCGAGATTCCAGTCGACCATGCCGGTTGAAGCACCACCGATGCTCGTCATGCGTCAACCGTACGTGAGCGCTGGCCGCTGGGGCAGGGCGGCGAGGGTGGGTGACGCCGAGGGTGGTTCGTGGGAGCTCGGCGTTCGGCGGGGTCGGCGGGGCCGGGGTTTCTTGGCCGGTGCTCGGCGTTGTGCGCTGTGCCCACCCGTTCCGCCCCAGCGGAACGACTGCCCACAGCGGGGCGGAACAGCGGTCGGCTGCCCACAGCGGGGCGGAACAGCGGTCGGCTGCCCACAGCCGAGCAAGCCGTTAGCCGCAGCCGCATTCCGCCAGTGTCGTCGCCGCTCTGTCCAGGGCCTTCTGGGCTGCTTCCGGGTTTGTCGTGTCGTTGGCCATGAAGGCGAAGGCGAGGAGGCGGCCGTCCTGGTCGACCAGGGTGCCCGCGAGGGTGTTGACGCCGGTCAGGGTGCCGGTCTTGGCGCGTACGACGCCGGCTGCTCCGTCCGTGTAGCGGCTGGTCAGGGTGCCGGTGAAGCCGGCGACGGGGAGGCCGGTGAGGGCCGGGCGGAGTTCGGGGCGGTCGGGGTCGGCCGCCTTGGCCAGCAGGGCGGTGAGGAGGTCCGCCGTCAGCCGGTCGGCGCGGTTCAGGCCGCTGCCGTCCTTGAATGCGGCGCCCTCGAGGGGGAGGCCGAGCTTGCGCAGCTGGGCGGCGACCGCCCGGTCGGCTCCGGCGAAGTCGGCGCGGTCGCCGGTGGCGAGGGCCGTCTGGCGGGCGAGGGCCTCGGCGATGTCGTTGTCGCTGTTGGTCAGCATGCGTTCGACGAGGGCGGAGAGCGGGGGCGAGGAGACCGTGGCGAGGGTCTGGGCCCGGTTGGTGGCCTTGGACGGGCCGGGGGCGGTGGTCTTGATGCCGTGGGACTTCAGGAGGTCCCCGAACCGGCGGGCCGCGTCCTGCGCGGGGTCGGGGACACGGGCGACCGGGCCCCTCGTCGAGTCGTCGGTGCGGCCCTCGTCGGCCATCAGGGGGCTGATGAGGGCGAGGTTGGGGTTGACCCCGATCGGGTGTTTCTCGTCGCCCGCGTAGAGGGTCGTGTCGTAGGAGAGCGTCACCTCGCGGACGCCCCGTTCGGCGAGGGCTCCGGCCGTGTCGGCGGCCAGGTCGCGCAGGCTCGCCGAGCCTGCGGAGTCCTCGTGGGCGGTGAGGGTGGGGTCGCCGCCGCCGACCAGGACGACTTCCTCGGTGTCGGGTTCCAGCGCGGCGCGGGTGGTGATGCGGTGGTCGGCGCCCATGGCGGACAGTGCGGCGACGGCCGTGGCGATCTTGGTCGTCGAGGCCGGGGTGAGCGCGGCCTCCGAGCCCGTGCCGTACAGGCGCCTCCCGCTCGTGACGTCCACGACCGCCGCGGCGGGCCGGGGGCCGAGTGCCGGGTCTTTCAGCAGGGGCCTGAGGGCGTTCGCGAGGGCCTTGCCGTCGGGGGCGGACTTCACCTTGCTGATGCCGCCGAGGCCGGTCAGCACCGGGGCGGCGCTGGGGGCGGGCCGGGGCCGGCCGGGGGCGCCCGAGGTGCCGCCGTGATCTGTGCCACCCGGGCGGTTCAGGGCGGCGGCCCGGTCCCGCTCGGCCGTACGCTGACCCGAGGAGTCCCAGGGACCGGCGGCGGTCACCACACCGGCGGCCAGTGCGAGACCGGCGGTGGCGGCACCCGCGGTGTACTGCCAGGTCTTCGGCCGCGTGAGCCGCGCGACCTGCGGTTTCCCGGCCCGTACAAGCCGCGCGACCCGTGGTTTCGCGGCCGCGGCGGCCCGGGTCAGGCGCGGTCGTACGGCGCCCGCGATCCGCACCATGTGCGGTCTCGCGGACCGCCAAGGCCTCAGCTCTGGCACGAACACCAGCCCCTTTCGCGATCACACACCTGCGTGAGGGACACTTAACCACCAGAACTATGTGTTGATCATGGAGGAGCCACCGGTGGAGTTCGACGTCACGATCGAGATTCCGAAGGGTTCGCGCAACAAGTACGAGGTGGACCACGAGACCGGTCGTATCCGCCTGGACCGGCGACTCTTCACCTCGACCGCCTACCCGACCGACTACGGATTCGTCGAGAACACCCTCGGCGAGGACGGCGACCCGCTGGACGCGCTGGTCATCCTGGACGAGCCGACCTTCCCGGGCTGTCTCATCAAGTGCCGTGCGATCGGCATGTTCCGTATGACGGACGAGGCGGGTGGCGACGACAAGCTGCTGTGCGTGCCGGCGACGGACCCGCGTGTGGAGCACCTGCGGGACATCCACCACGTGTCGGAGTTCGACCGCCTGGAGATCCAGCACTTCTTCGAGGTCTACAAGGACCTGGAGCCCGGCAAGTCGGTCGAGGGCGCCAACTGGGTGGGCCGTACGGACGCCGAGATCGAGATCGAGCGGTCCTACAAGCGTTTCAAGGAGTCGGGCGGGCACTGACCCCTCCCCGACACCACCCGGGCCGCACGCATGCGCGTGCGGCCCGTTCGTCCGTCTGTGCGCATACTGAAGCTGTGGGGGGTACGAGGCTGACGTGTCGTACAGGGAGCGCCAGGCAGTGACGGACGCGGAGGACCGCAAGCCGAAGTCGGACGAGGCGAGGAGTGCGTTCCTGCCGTCGTCCGGGTACGTCGTCGACGGGGAGATGTCGACGACGTCGGAGTTCGCGATCCCGGAGGGCCTCGCCCTCCACAAGTCGGCGGGTACGGAGTCGGAGACGACGTCCGAGTTCGCCGTGCCGGAGGGGCTGGAGGTCTCGCACGCGCCGTCGGTGGACGAGGAGGGGTCGGCGTTCACCCCGCCGGCCACGTACAGCGCGAAGCACGCCCTGTCCGCGTTCACTCCGCCGAGCGGGATCCCCGTGGTCAGCCTGACCAAGGACGTGCCCTGGCAGGACCGGATGCGCACCATGCTGCGCATGCCGGTGGCGGAGCGGCCGGCGCCGGAGACGGTCCAGCGGCACGCCGACGAGTCGGGGCCCGCGGTGCCGCGTGTGCTCGACCTGACGCTGCGTATCGGCGAGCTGCTGCTGGCGGGCGGTGAGGGCGCCGAGGACGTGGAGGCGGCCATGTTCGCCGTCTGCCGGTCCTACGGCCTCGATCGCTGCGAGCCGAACGTCACCTTCACGCTGCTGGCGATCTCCTACCAGCCGTCGCTCGTCGACGACCCGGTCACCGCGTCGCGGACGGTGCGCCGCAGGGGCACGGACTACACGCGGCTGGCGGCCGTGTACCAGCTGGTGGACGACCTCAGCGACGACGAGACGGCGGTCTCCCTGGAGGAGGCCTACCGGCGGCTGGCGGAGATCCGCCGTAACCGGCACCCCTACCCCGGCTGGGCGCTGACCGGTGCGAGCGGGCTGCTGGCAGGTGCGGCCTCGGTGCTCGTCGGCGGCGACCTGCTCGTGTTCGTCGCAGCCGCGCTCGGCGCGATGCTCGGTGACCGGCTGGCGTGGCTGTGCGCGGGGCGCGGGCTGCCGGAGTTCTACCAGTTCACGGTGGCCGCGATGCCGCCGGCCGCGATCGGGGTCGCGCTCACGCTCGTCCATGTGGACGTCAACGCCTCCGCGGTCATCACCGGTGGGCTGTTCGCGCTGTTGCCCGGGCGGGCGCTGGTGGCGGGCGTGCAGGACGGTCTGACCGGCTTCTACATCACCGCGTCCGCGCGTCTGCTGGAGGTTCTGTACTTCTTCGTGGGCATCGTCGCGGGTGTGCTGCTGGTGCTGTATTTCGGTGTGCAGCTGGGGGCGCGGCTTAACCCCGACGGGGCGCTCGGGATCTCCGACCAGCCGGTGCTGCTGATCGGGGCGTCGATGCTGTTGTCGCTGGCGTTCGCCGTGCTGCTCCAGCAGGAACGATCCACCGTGGTGTGGGTGACGCTGAACGGCGGTGTCGCGTGGGTCGTGTACGGCGCGATGCACCTTGCCGGGGGGATCTCGCCGGTGGCGTCCACGGCCGCGGCCGCGGGGCTGGTGGGGCTGTTCGGGCAGTTGCTGTCGCGGTATCAGTTCGCTTCGGCTCTGCCGTACACGACTGCCGCGATCGGGCCGTTGCTGCCGGGTTCCGCTACGTACTTCGGACTGCTGGCGATCGCGCAGAACGAGATCGACGAGGGGCTGGTGTCGCTGTCCAAGGCGGTGGCTCTGGCCATGGCGATTGCCATCGGGGTGAATCTGGGGTCCGAGATATCGCGGATGTTCCTGCGGATCGGGTCTGCGGAGAAGCGGCGGGCCGCCAAACGGACCAGGGGTTTCTGACGCCCTTCGCCCATGGGGTCGGGGCTTCCTGTCCGTTGGCGGCCGCGGGTGGGTCGTGGTTGATCGCGCAGTTCCCCGCGCCCCTAAGAACTCAGTAGCCGTTGTTGTACGGGTGCTGGCCGCCGGTCTGCTGTTGCTGGCCGTAGCCCGGGGACTGGGGGTACTGGTTGTAGTACTGCTGGTCGGTGTAGCCGTTCTGGTTGCCGTAGGGCTGCTGCTGGTGCGGGGGCTGGTCGTCCGGGGTGATGCGGCGGAGCTGGGTCGTGGCGTCGTCCATGGCGGGGAGCTGGGACTGGGGGGCCGGGGCCGCGGCCGCCGCGCGCTTCTTCTTGGAGCGCTCGCGCAGGTACTCGATGATGATCGGGACGACGGAGAGCAGGACGATCAGGATGAGGATCGACTCGACGTTCTTCTTGATGAAGTCGATCTGGCCCAGCCAGTAGCCCGCGAGGGTGACGCCGGTGCCCCAGGCGATGCCGCCGATGATGTTGTACGTGAGGAACGTGCGGTACTTCATACGGCCGGCGCCGGCCACGATGGGGGCGAAGGTGCGCACGATCGGGACGAAGCGGGCCAGGACGATCGCCTTGGGGCCGTACTTCTCCATGAACTCGTGGGCCTTGTCCAGGTTCTCCTGCTTGAAGAGCTTGGAGTTGGGACGGCTGAAGAGCTTGGGGCCGAGGAACTTGCCGATCATGTAGCCCACTTGGTCACCGACGACGGCGGCGATCACGATCAGCGTGCAGACCAGCCACAGCGGCTGGGTGATGTAGGTGCCCTCGGCCACGAAGAGGCCGGCCGTGAACAGCAGGGAGTCGCCGGGCAGGAACGCGAAGAGCCCGGACTCCGCGAAGACGATGAGCAGGATGCCGGGCAGGCTGAACGTGGAGATCAGATAGTCCGGGCTGAGCCACTCGGGGCCGAGCGCAAGCGTGGTCACGGGGATGTGGCTCCTGCTGCTGGGGGGATACGGGCTGGGGCTGACTGCCTCAAAGTATCAACGCGGCCGTCATGGCCCAGGTTCCATGGGCGTACTCAGGATGCACTGTGGGCCGTCCCGGTCAAAGCTGTGAACCATGGGCATCGACGAATACGGCGGCGGACAGGGCCCCCAGCCCGACGTCCTCGTCGTCACCACGAACGACGTACCGGGCTACCGCGTACAGGAGGTGCTCGGCGAGGTCTTCGGCCTGACCGTGCGCTCCCGGCATGTGGGCAGTCAGATCGGCGCCGGGCTGAAGTCCCTGGTCGGCGGTGAGCTCAAGGGGCTCACCAAGACACTCGTGGAGACCCGCAACCAGGCCATGGCGCGTCTCATCGAACAGGCACGCGCGCGTGGTGCCAACGGCGTGCTCGCCTTCCGCTTCGACGTGACCGAGGCGGCCGACGTGGGCACCGAGGTGTGCGCCTACGGGACCGCGGTGGTCCTGGCCCGGGAGTGACCCGTACGGGGTCCCGGGCCAGGGGTCACGAGGTGTGCCGGGCGGCGTTCGCCAGGATCGCGTCGCGCAGGTACACCGCGAGGCCCGGGCGGATGGCGTCGTACGTCGCGGTGAACCGCGGGTCCGCGACGTACATCTCGCCCAGACCGGTGTGCGTCTCGTGCGAGCAGTCGTAGTACGTCCCGGCGATGAAGCGGCGGTGCTCCTCCGCCGTGTCCATGGCCGGGACGGAGTCGGCCGGGGTGCCGTCGGCCATCAGGCCGGCCATGTGCCGGTGGATCGCGTCGAACCGCTCGCCGGCGCGCTTCCAGTCCTCCTTGGTGTACGAGGCCGTGCGCTCCTGTGACTGCCGGTAGGCGTCGGTGCCGCCCCAGCGCTCGCGCACCTCGTCCTCGTACCGGTCCGGGTCGAAGTCCCCGAAGACCTCGAACTTCTCCTCGGGAGTGAGGTCGATGCCCATACTGCGTGCCTCCATGGCGTGCTCCACGGCCGCCGCCATCTTGCTCAGCTTCTCGATCCGGGCGGTCAGCAGTTCGTGCTGCCGGCGCAGGTGCGCGCGCGGGTCCGCTTCCGGGTCGTCGAGCAGGGCGGCGACCTCGTCGAGGGGGAAGCCGAGCTCTCGGTAGAACAGGATCTGCTGCAGCCGGTCGAGGTCGGCGTCGCCGTAGCGCCGGTGGCCCGCGTGGCTGCGTTCGCCCGGGACGAGCAGGCCGATGTCGTCGTAGTGGTGCAGCGTGCGAACGGTGACACCGGCGAAGCCCGCGACCTGTCCCACGGAGTAGCTCACTTCCGCTCCCTTCTCGGTACGCGCTCCACGGTCGGGCCTCACGCCACGTGAGGCGCAAGCGTGTCTCCCGTTTGTATATATTTGTCCGTTTACCGTGAGCCCGTGGTCCAGGACTCCGAACCTCAGGCACCCTCCGTCACCCCGAAGACACCCGCCCGCACCCTGCTGCCGTCGATCGTGCCCGCTGTCGCCGTGGGTGTGATCTCCAGCCTGATCCTGATCGGGGTGGAAGCCGCCGCCGAGCAGCTCGAGGACGTGTTGTGGCAGACCGTGCCGGACGCGCTCGGGGTCGGCCGCTATTCGGTGGCGTGGATGTTCGCGGTGCTCTTCGCCACCTCGGTCGCGGTCGGGCTGGTGGTGTGGAAGGTGCCGGGGCACGCGGGCCCGGATCCCGCCACCGTCGGCCTGGACGCCCCCGTCCTGCCGCCCGTGGTGCTGCCGGGGCTGGTGCTCGCGGCCGCGCTGATGCTGGCCGGCGGGCCCAGCCTCGGTCCCGAGAACCCGGTCATCACCGTGAACGTCGGGCTGGCGGCCTGGCTGGGTGCCAGGGCCCTCCCGCGGGCGCCGGGCAGCATCTGGCCGGTCCTGGCGGAGGCGGCGACAATCGGCGCGCTGTTCGGCACGCCGGTGGCGGCCGCTCTGGTGATCTCCGAGGCGCTGGCCGGCCGGACGATGCGCGGCCTGCTGTGGGACAACGTGTTCGCGCCCTTGATCGCCGCGGCGACCGGCGCCCTCACGGTGGCCTTCCTCGACCGCCCGAGCTTCGACCTGGGCCTGCCGTCCTTCGGGCGTCCTGGCTGGGGCGATCTGGCGGCGGCGGTCGTGATCGCCTCGGTGGGCGCACTGCTCGCCATGTGCGCGGTGTACGCCTTCCCCTTCGTGCACGGAGCCTTCCGCCGACTGCGGCACCCGATGCTGATGCTCCCCGCCGGGGGGATCGTGCTGGGCTGCCTCGCGGCATGGGGCGGCCATCTGACGCTGTTCAAGGGGCTCGACGAGATCGCCACGCTGGCGCACGACCCGGACGGCTGGTCGGCCGGCGAGTTCGCCGTCATGACGGTGGTGAAGCTCGCCGCCCTGCTCGTCGCCGCGTCCTGCGGTTTCCGCGGCGGGCGGATCTTCCCGGCCGTGTTCGTCGGCACCGCCCTCGGCCTGTGCGCGCACGCCCTGGTGTCCGGGGTGCACCCCTCGGTGGGCGTGTCCGCCGGTGTGCTCGGGGTCCTGCTGGCCATCACCCGGCAGGGCTGGATCAGCCTGTTCGTCGCCGCGGTGCTGGTCGCCGAGCCGGGGATCGTCACCCTGCTCTGCGTCGCCTCCCTGCCGGCCTGGCTGCTGGTGACGGGCCGGCCGCACATGCAGCTGCGCCCGGACGGGACGCAGGTCCGATGACTCCCCCCTCCCCACCGAACCGAACCGACACCGGAGGCTCCCTTGCCGCTCAACGAAGGCCCCCGTCAGTCCGGCGAACGCCGCCTTTCCGTCAACCCCTTCTACGGCCCCGCCAACCCCCTCGGCGACATGGCCGAGGCCCCGCCCACGCACCGGCTCCCGGACCGGCCCGTGGCACCGGCGACCGCCCATCAACTGGTGCGCGACGAGCTGATGCTCGACGGCAACGCGCGGCTGAACCTCGCCACCTTCGTCACCACCTGGATGGAGCCGGAGGCCGGGCTGCTGATGGCGGAGTGCCGGGACAAGAACATGATCGACAAGGACGAGTATCCGCGCACGGCCGAGCTGGAGCGGCGGTGCGTGGCGATGCTCGCCGACCTGTGGAACGCGCCCGACCCGGCGGCGGCCGTGGGGTGTTCGACGACCGGGTCGAGCGAGGCGTGCATGCTCGCCGGGATGGCGCTGAAGCGGCGCTGGACGCGGCGCAACGCCGACCGGTACCCGGGGGTCAGGCCCAATCTGGTGATGGGCGTGAACGTGCAGGTCTGCTGGGAGAAGTTCTGCAACTTCTGGGAGGTGGAGGCCCGGCTGGTGCCCATGGAGGGCGAGCGGTTCCATCTCGACCCGCAGGCCGCCGCCGAGCTGTGCGACGAGAACACCATCGGGGTCGTGGGGATCCTGGGCTCGACCTTCGACGGGTCCTACGAGCCGGTCGCCGAGCTGTGCGCGGCGCTGGACGCGGTGCAGGAGCGGACCGGGCTCGACATCCCCGTGCATGTCGACGGGGCGTCCGGGGCCATGGTCGCGCCGTTCCTCGACGAGGACCTGGTGTGGGACTTCCGGCTGCCGAGGGTGGCGTCGATCAACACCTCGGGGCACAAGTACGGGCTGGTCTACCCGGGGGTCGGCTGGGCGCTGTGGCGGGACGCGGACGCGCTGCCCGAGGAGCTGGTGTTCCGGGTGAACTACCTGGGCGGCGACATGCCGACCTTCGCGCTGAACTTCTCCCGGCCGGGCGCGCAGGTCGTGGCGCAGTACTACACGTTCCTGCGGCTGGGCCGGGACGGCTACCGGGCCGTGCAGCAGTGCGCGCGGGACGTGGCCACGGGCATGGCCGGGCGGATCGAGGCGCTCGGCGACTTCCGGCTGCTGACCCGGGGCGACCAGCTGCCGGTGTTCGCCTTCACGACCGCGCCGGACGTGACGGCGTACGACGTCTTCGATGTCTCCCGGCGACTGCGCGAGAGCGGCTGGCTAGTGCCCGCGTACACCTTCCCGCCGCACCGGGAGGACCTGTCCGTGCTGCGTGTCGTGTGCCGCAACGGCTTCTCCGCGGACCTCGCCGAGCTGCTCACCCAGGACCTGGAACGGCTGCTCCCCGAACTGCGCCGGCAGCCGGGCCCCCTGACCCGCGACAAGCAGGCGGCCACCGGGTTCCACCACTAGGGCCTGTCCGGCAGCACGCCCACGAACGGGGCGCCCTCGCCCGCGAAGGTGTAGGCGCCGGCGCGGATGCGTTCGATGAGGTCGCGGGTCCACTGTGCGCCCGTGTCGGCCGAGTGGACCCAGAAGTTCATGATCTCGCCGATGTGGCCGAGCTGCTGCGGGCCGCCCTCGGGCAGGTAGTCCTCGACGACGGTGGCGCGCCACTCCTCGATGGACCGCACCCGCTGCTCGAGGAGGCCCAGGGCCTCCTCGCGGCCGAGGTCCACCATGAAGCCGAGCGCGGTGGTGAGCACGTCCGGCTTCTGGTCGTAGGCGGTGAGCGACTGCCGGAGCAGCGCGAAGTACTCCGCGGTGCCCTGCTCGGTGATCTCGTACTCCGTGCGCGGCGGGCCCCCGGCGGTGGACGGGGCGATCTCGTGCGCCCGCAGCAGCCCCTGCTTCGCCATCTGCTTCAGGGCGTGGTAGATCGAGCCGGGCTTGGCGTTGGACCACTCGTGAGCGCCCCAGTACTCCAGGTCGCCCCGGACCTGGTAGCCGTGGGCCCGCCCGTGCTGGCGGACCGCGCCGAGCACGAGCAGGCGGATCGCTGACATGCGGTCCAGGTTAGGACCCGGCCGTCTCCCGCTCTTCCGCGGCCACCAGCTCGAAGGCCGTCCTGCCGTCCAGTGACTCGCGGATGATGTCGGCGTGTCCGGCGTGCCGGGCCGTCTCGCGGATCAGGTGGAGGCACAGCCAGCGCATCGACAGCCACTCGTCCTTCGGGTTCCAGGACGTCTTGGGCAACTCGAAGGTGTCGTCGAGGCTGGGCACCGAACGGATGAAGGCCTCCGTCTCGGCCGCCACCTTCTCGTAGTACGCGAGCTGCGACTCCACGTCCTCGTCACCGACCAAGACGAAACACTCGTGCCAGTTCGACTCGTCGCGGTGCACCGCCGGCGGCTCGCCCTTGGCGCGGGCGATCCAGCCCTGCTCGACCTCGGCGACATGCTTGAGCAGGCCGGCCAGGGACAGCTCGCTGGCGCTGGGGCGGGACGAGGCCTGTTCTTCCGTCAGGCCGAGCAGGGCCCGCCGGATGCCGCCGCGCTGCTCGGCGATGAAGGACAGGAGCGCTCCGCGCTCGTCGCCGGGTGCCTCGGGTCCCACGTGCTTGACCATGAACGGCCGCCTCTCGTCGGTTGACGCCTGCTTCCTGACAAGGACGACACTACGGACCCTTGCGGTCAGGTTCTGTCCGCAAGGGTCCGCGGCGGCTGCCTGCTTCCGCCTGGTTCTGTCTAGTTCTTCAGGTACAGGCTCAGGTGCTGTCCGGTGTGCGAGTGGGCCGCCTTCGCCAGTTCCGCGGGTGTGCCCGTGAAGACGATCTCGCCGCCGGTGTTGCCGCCCTCGGGCCCGAGGTCGATGACCCAGTCGGCCTGGGAGATCACGGCCAGGTCGTGCTCGATGACGATGACGGTGTTGCCCCGGTCGACGATCCGGTTCAGCAGTCCGACCAGGTTGTCGATGTCGGACAGGTGCAGTCCGGTGGTCGGCTCGTCGAGGATGTAGACCGTGCCCGAGCCGGAGAGCCGGTCGGCGAGCTTGAGCCGCTGACGTTCACCGCCGGACAGCGTGGCCAGCGACTGGCCGAGACCGAGATAGCCGATGCCGGTCTCGATCAGGGCCTTGGTCTTGGCGCGCAGCGGACCCGAGAGGAAGAACTCCCCCGCTTCCTCGGCGGACATGGCCAGGACGTCCGCGATGTTCTTGCCGCGCACCAGGTGCTGGAGCACCGACTCCTTGAAGCGGCGGCCCTCGCAGACCTCGCAGTGCGTGGTGACCGGGTCCATGTAGGCGACCTCGGTGATGAGCAGGCCGCGGCCCTCGCACTCCTCGCACGCGCCCTTGGAGTTGAAGCTGAAGAGCGAGGCGTCCTCGCCGCTGGCCTTGGCGAAGAGCTTGCGGATCGGGTCCATCAGCTTGAGATAGCTCGCCGGGGTGGACCGCGAGGAGCGCGGGATGGGCGACTGGTCGACGAAGACGGACCCCGGGTACTGGTCCCGGAAGGCGTGGGCGATCAGGGAGCTCTTGCCGGCGCCGGCCACTCCGGTGACGGCGGTGAGGACACCGGACGGGATCTCCGTGGAGACGTTCTTCAGGTTGTTGGCCGTGGCGTTGCGGATCGGCAGGGTCCGGCCCCACGGGCGGGGGTTCTCCTTGATCCCGCCGGTGCGCCGCAGTCCCTGTCCGGTCAGCGTGTCGCTGGTGCGGAGTTCGTCGTAGGCGCCCTCGAAGACGATCGTGCCGCCGTGCACGCCGGCCCGCGGCCCGATCTCGACTACGTGGTCGGCGACCGCCATGACGTCGGGGTCGTGCTCCACGACGAGGACCGTGTTGCCCTTGTCGCGCAGCGCGCGCAGCAGGTCGTTGAGGCGGCTGACGTCGCGGGGGTGCAGGCCGACGCTGGGCTCGTCGAAGATGTAGGTCAGGCCGGTCAGTTCGCTGCCGAGGTGGTTGACGAGCTTGAGCCGCTGGCCCTCGCCGCCGGAGAGCGAGGTGGTGGACCGGTCGAGGGTGAGGTAGCCGAGGCCGATGGCCTGGATCTGCTCCAGCGTCTCGATGATGGTGGTGACGAGCGGGGTGTCGAGCCGCTGCTTCAGCGTGGCGACGACGCCGATGAGGTCGCTGACCTGCATCTGGGACCAGTCGGAGATGTTGTGGCCGTCGATGCGGGTGGCGAGCGCCTTCTGGTTGAGCCGGGCGCCCTCGCAGGTGGGGCAGACACCGTCGGTGAAGAACTCGGCCGCCTTGTCGCGGGCCGCCTTGCTCATGCCGCCGGTGTCCCGCTTGAGGTGGCGGCGGACGAAGCTGTCGACCAGGCCCTCGTAGCGCAGTGCCAGCACATTGCCGTTGGGGTAGGTCACCTCGACCGTGCCGGTGCTGCCGTGCAGCAGGGTCTGCATCTCCTCGTCGGTGTAGTCCGCGAGCTTCTTCTCGGCGTCCAGGTGCTCGTAGTTGGCGTAGAACTGCCAGTTGGCGCTGCCGACGGTGTAGCCGGGCAGGAGGATGGCGCCCTCGGCGATCGACTTGCCGGGGTCGGTCATCAGCTCGGGGCTGGGGCGGCGGGCGCGGCCGAGGCCCTCGCACTCGGGGCACATGCCCTTGGGGTCGTTGAAGGAGTAGAGCCAGGTCTGGCCGAGTCCGTCGTTGCCGTGGTTGGCGAAGAGCACGCGCATCACGGTGTAGACGTCGGTGACGGTGCCGACGGTGGAGCGGGCGTTGCCGCCGAGGGGGCGCTGGTCGACCACGACCGGGGTGGTCAGCCGGGTGACGGCGTCCACGTGCGGCCGTTCGAACTTGGGCAGGTCGTGCCGGATGTTCCAGGGGAAGGTGGCGTTGAGCTGCCGCTGGGCCTCCACGGCGACGGTGTCGAAGACCAGGGAGGACTTTCCGGAGCCGGAGACGCCGACGAAGACCGAGATCCGGTTCTTGGGGATGACGAGGGAGACGTCCTTCAGGTTGTTCTCTCGGGCACCTACGACCTGGATGCCCTCGTCGGTTGCGGTAACCGGCGTCTGGTTCACAAATCATCCTTTCCGCGTGGGGCTCACTGCGTCTGCGTCTGCGCGCGGACGGCGCGCAGGAGTTCGGGGTCCTGTGGGTCGACCGTGGGGGCGAAGCGGCCCACGGGTTCGCCGGTGGGCGAGACGAGGAACTTCTCGAAGTTCCAGCGCACGTCGCCGGTGTGGCCCTCCGCGTCGGCGCAGGGGGTCAGGGCGGCGTAGAGGGGGTGGCGGTCCGCTCCGTTGACGGCGGTCTTCTCGGTGAGCGGGAACGAGATCCGCTGGAGGGAGCAGAAGCCGGCGATCTCCTCGGGGGTGCCCGGCTCCTGATCGCCGAACTGGTTGCAGGGCACTCCGATGACGCTCAGCCCGTCCTCGTGGTGACGGCGGGCGAGCGTGTCGAGTCCGGCGTACTGGCTCGCCAGGGCGCACCGGGACGCCACGTTGACGATGAGCAGGGTCCGGCCGCGGTGCCGGGCCAGCAGGTCGGGCTTGCCGTTGAGTTCCGCGATGGCGATGTCGAAGACGGTCATGCGGTGCACGCTAATTTCACCGGCTCCAGTCGTGGTCGACGTCCCGTCGGGAGGGCTTGCGGTACGGCTGGAGGGGCCGGCCGCTGGGGTGTTGGGCAGGTCGGAGGGGTGGCCCGCGCGGCCGACGAACGAGCCGATGGGGTGGCCCCCCGGGAGTGCGTGGACAGGTCGAGCGATGGCCCGCCGGGAGGGCGAGGAGACGCCCGCCACTCCGGCGCACAAACCAAGGGGGTGGCCCCAAGGTCGGTGGGCAAGTCGAGGGGCTGCCCGCCCCGCCGACAAACCGAGGTGGGCGGCCCGACGGAGTCGCCGGCAAGCCGAAGGGCTCCCGCCCCGCCGACAAACCGCGAAGGGCGACCCAACGCAGTCGCCGGCAAGCCGAAGGGCTGCCCGCCCGGCCGGCAAAACGCGGAGGGCGGCCCGACGGAGTCGCCGGGAAGTCGAAGGGCTGCCCGGCGGCCGACAAGCCGAGGTGGGCGGGCCTACGAAGTCGTCGGCAAGCCGGGGGGATGTGAGCCGACCCGGGGGATTAGCCGGCTCACACCCCGGCACGGGGACGTCCTACCGGCTCAGGGACCGGTACTTGCGGACGGCCAGTGGGAAGAAGACCGCGAAGATCGCGAGCGGCCAGACGAAGGACATGAGCATGGCGTGCTCGGCGATCCACGAGGTGCCGCCGACCCCGGGGTTGCCGAACAGCTCACGGGTGGCGTGGGCGGTGGACGACAGTGGGTTCCACTCGGCGATGGTCGCCAGCCAGCCCGGCATCATCTCCGGGGAGGCGAAGGTGTTGGCGACGATGCCGAGCGGGAACAGCAGGGTGTAGACGGCGGATGCCGCCTCCGGGGTCTTGATGATCAGGCCGAGGTAGATGCCGACCCACAGCAGGGCGAAGCGCAGCAGGAGCAGGAGCGCGAAGGCGCCGAGCGCCTGGGCGAAGCCGTCGCTCCAGCTCCAGCCGGCGATGACCCCGCAGCCCATGAGGATCATCAGGACGACGGTGCTGTAGAGCATGTTGACGATGCTCTGCCCGATGACGACCGAGGCGGCCGACATGGGCATGGAGCGGAACCGGTCGGTGACGCCCTTGGAGGCGTCGGCGGTGACGCCGGCCATGGTCTCGCCGATGCCGAAGGCCATCGACATGACGAACATGCCGGGCATCAGGAACTCCATGTAGTCCCCGCCGCCCTCGACCTGCATTCCGCTGCCGAAGATGCCGCCGAAGAGCAGCACCATGAGGATCGGGAAGGCGAGGCCGGCGAGGATCTGGGTGGGGTTGCGGGCCCAGTGGGACAGTCCGCGGATGGTGAGCGTCCAGGAGTCCGCGAGGACCCAGCCCAGTTTGGCCAGCGGGTTCCTGGGCAGTTCGGGCGCGATGATCGCGGTCATGACTGGGCGACCTCCTTGAGGCTCTGCTCGGCGGATGTGGCCGACCTGTTGCCGGTCAGGTTCAGGAACACCTCGTCGAGTGTGGGCCTGCGCAGGGCGATGTCCTCGGCCTCGATGCCGGCGTCGTCGAGCTCGCGGGCGACCGCGGTGAGGGCGGCGACCCGGTTGGCGACGACGACGCTGATGCGCCGGTTGTCGGCGTCCGTCTCGGGCTCGGCCCGCAGCAGCGCGCCGATCATGCGGCCGGCCCGCTCGAGGTCGGGGGTCCGGCGGAGCACGACGTCGATCCGGTCTCCGCCGATCTTGTTCTTGAGCTGGTCCGGGGTGCCCGACTCGACGACCCTGCCGTTGTCGATCAGGGCGATCTTGTCGGCGAGCTGGTCGGCCTCTTCGAGGTACTGGGTGGTCAGCATGACGGTGCGGCCCTCGGAGATCAGGCCGCGGACGGATTCCCAGACGTCGTTGCGGCCCCGCGGGTCGAGCCCGGTGGTGGGCTCGTCGAGGAACAGCACGGACGGGGCCAGGATGAGACTGGCGGCGAGGTCGAGCCGCCGCCGCATACCGCCGGAGTACTGCTTGGCCGGCTTTCCGGCGGCCTCGGTCAGGCCGAAGCGCTCCAGCAGCTCGTCGGCCCGGCTCTGCGCGGTGCGCTTGCCGATGTGGTATAAGCGCCCGAACATCACGAGGTTCTGACGGCCGCTCAGGTCCTCGTCGACCGCGGCGTGCTGGCCGAGGAGGCCGATGCTGTAGCGGACCTGCGCCGACTGGGTGGCGACGTCGTAGCCGGCGACCCGGGCGGTGCCCTCGTCGTACTTCAGCAGGGTGGAGAGGATGCGGACCGCGGTGGTCTTTCCGGCGCCGTTCGGGCCGAGAAGGCCGTAGACGACGCCTCGGGGTACCTCCAGGTCGAGTCCCGCGAGGGCCTCCTTGTCGCCGTATTTCTTCTTCAGAGCTTCGGTCTGGATCGCCAAATCGGCGCCGCCCATGCCCGCCCCTTCTTTCGGGTGCTCAAATTTGGGTACCCGGCGAGCATAGAGGAGGGCGGCCCGGATATTCAAGTTTTAGTACCCCCTCGTACGCCCCCCGTCGGCGCCCTCCTCCGGGGCGTCCCAGTGGTCACGGTGGGCGGCGTACCACTCGACCGTCTCGCGCAGTCCGTCCTCCAGCGACCAGCGTGGCGCGTAGCCGAGTTCGCGGCGGATCTTGGAGTCGTCCACCGCGTAACGGAAGTCGTGCCCCTTGCGGTCGGCCACCCGCTGGACCAGGTCCCAGTCGCGCCCGCAGAGCGCGAGGAGACGGCCGGTCATCTCCTTGTTGGTCAGATGGGTGCCGCCGCCGATGTTGTAGATCTCCCCCGGCCGGCCCTCGTCCAGCACCAGCCGCACGGCCCGGCAGTGGTCGTCGACGTGCAGCCACTCCCGCAGGTTGGAGCCGTCCCCGTACAGCGGGACCGGCTGCCTGTC
Organism: Streptomyces sp. NPDC055506; assembly: GCF_053643595.1. Taxonomy (NCBI): domain Bacteria; kingdom Bacillati; phylum Actinomycetota; class Actinomycetes; order Kitasatosporales; family Streptomycetaceae; genus Streptomyces; species Streptomyces sp. NPDC055506. The sequence goes on from NZ_JBSHKH010000081.1 coordinate 21,477, forward strand.
GAGGAGCCGGGTGACGAACAGCGGAACCAGCTTCTCGGGGTGCTGGCCCGGGCCGTAGTTGTTGGCGCAGCGGGTGATGCGCACGTCCAGACCGTGGGTGCGCCAGTACGACCGGGCGATCAGGTCGGCCGACGCCTTGGACGCCGCGTACGGGGAGTTGGGCAGCAGCGGCTCGTCCTCCGTCCAGCGTCCCTCGGCGATGGAGCCGTACGTCTCGTCCGTGGAGACCTGGACGAAGACGCCCGTCCCGTGCCGCAGCGCGGCTTCGAGCAGGGCCTGCGTGCCGAGCACGTTCGTGCGGACGAAGGCCTCGGCGCCCGCCACCGAACGGTCCACGTGCGACTCGGCGGCGAAGTGCACCACCGCGTCGTGGCCCGGAAACACCTTGTCCAGCAGCGGGGCGTCGCAGATGTCGCCGTGCACGAAGGTCAGCCGGGGGTGGTGCGGGGGCAGGTTGTTCAGCGTCCCCGCGTAGGTGAGCTTGTCCACGACGGTCACCCGGTCGTCCTCGTGCCCCGGGTAACCGCCGCTCAGCAGTGTTCTGACGAAGTGCGAGCCGATGAAGCCGGCCGCACCGGTCACCAGGATGTTCACGCTTGTCCTGCCCTCACTCGATGACGGGCTGTCAGCTTCTCCAGCGACGGCACCACTTCGTTGGGGCTCGGCGCCGACAGCATGGCCAGCCGCAGCCGTCGCGCCCCTTCCGTGAACGCCGGGTCGTCGAGCACCCGGACGAGCTTGTCGCGCAGAATGTCGACGGTCAGGCCCTCGGAGTGCAGATGCAGCCCCGCGCCCAGTTCCTCCACCCGCTGGGCCCGGTAGATCGCGTCCCACATCCAGCCGAGCGCCACCTGCGGCACCCCGTAGGCGGCGGCGGTCGCCCAGGTGCCCGCGCCGCCGTGGTGCACGATCGCCGAGCAGCTCGGCAGCAGCGCAAGCAGCGCCACGTGGTCGACCACCCGCGTGTTGTCCGGCACCCGCGACACCTGGGCGAGCTCCTTCTCGCCGAGTGTCGCCACCACCTCGACGTCCAGGTCGGCCAGCGAGGCGAAGACGTCGTTCACGTCGACGGCGTTGGGGAACTCCGTGTCCCGGATGGTGAGCCCGAGGGTGAGGCAGACCCGGCGGCGCTCCGGCGGCCGGCGCAGCCAGTCCGGTACGACGGCCGGGCCCGGCCCGTTGTACGGCACGTAGCGCGTGGGCACCGTCGGCAGCCCCAGCTCCATCCGCACCCCGGGCGGCATCTGGTCGACCGACCACTGTCCCGTGACCACGTCGGGGTCGAAGGCGGCCCCGTGCCGGTCCAGGGTGTACGCCAGCCACTCCTCCAGCGGGTCGTCGCGCAGCTCCGCGGGCAGTTCCGCCTGGCGCCGGCGCAGCGTCAGATGGGTGTTGGCGAAGAGGTCCGGGAAGGCCAGCAGCCGGGCGTGGGCGGCCCCGGTCGCCTTGGCGGCGATGGCCCCGGCGAAGGTGAAGGGCTCCCAGAGCACCAGGTCCGGCTGCCAGAACCGGGCGTAGTCGACGAGCGCGTCGATCATCGAGTCGTTGTTGATCTGGGCGTAGAAGGTCGCCGTCAGCATCGCGTTCGACGCCCGCAGGAAGTCGAGGCTCAGCCGCTCGGGACGGTTCTCCAGATAGTCGCGGTCCAGGTGGTGCATGAGCATCCCCGGGCCGACGGTGGGGATGACGGCGTCCATCCGGTGGTTCTCGCCCACCGGCACGGCCGTCAGACCGGCCCGGGTGATGCTCTCGACCGCGGCCGGCTGCCCGGCCACCCGGACCTCGTGCCCGGCGGTCCGCAGCGCCCAGGCGAGCGGGACGACGCCGTTGAGATGGGCGTCCTGTGCGAAGGCTGTCAGCAGTACACGCACCGCGGTGCTCCTCCCCTGGTGTGGTCCTGTCCGGTCATGCGACGGGGAAGCGCAGCACGCCGTGCAGCACCGCCGAGCGCATGCGGTGCAGTACCTCGGCGTTCGTGCGCAGGGCGGGCCGGAGTGCGGCCAGGGCGCGGACCGCGGCCTCGGTCTGGACGCGGACCAGCGCGTCGGTGACCGGGGCGGCGGGACCGCCGAGGAGGGTGAGCGACCGGTCGCCGTCGGCGCGGCCGGGCGTGAAGGCGTCCGGGTCGGCGAAGGCCTCCGGGTCCCGGTTGGCCGCGTCGACGAGCACCACCACGCGGCGGCCCTCCTCGATCGTCTTGCCGTCGAACTCGACCTGCTCGCGGGCGATACGGCTCTCGAACCGCAGCGGCGGAGCCAGCCGCAGGGCCTCCCGGACCGCGGCCGGGGCCGCCTCGGGGTCCTGCCCGATCCGCTGCCACTGCTCGGGGTGCGCCAGCAGGACCTCGACGGCGTTGCACACGGCGGTCGCGGTGACCTCGACGCCCACCACGACGGCGAGCGCGCCGATCGCGACCGCGTCCTCGGGCGACAGACCGGCGAGGCCGGTGGCACGGCCGGCCTCCACCAGGCCGGTCAGCTCGGCGGACAGGCCCGACACGGCCGTGAGCAGCGCCCGGGCGGTCGTCAGCTGCTGGGGGCAGCTCCCGGCGTCCAGGGCGGTGGCGAGGCCCGCGTGCAGTTCGGGCAGGCGCTCACGGGTCTCATCGGGCAGGCCGAGCACATCGGCGACCACCCGCAGTGCGGCGGGGACGGCGAAGTCCCGGTACAGGTCGAACCGTTCGCCCGTCGCGGCGAGCGTCTCGCGGTAGGCCGCCTCGATCTGCGGCGCCCGGGCCGCGAGCGCCTCGGCCGACAGCAGCGGCGCGGAGACCTCGGCGAGCTTGGCGTACGCGGCCGGGTCGAGGTTGAGGCGGGCGTCGTCGAGCGGGACGACGTGGCACAGCAGCGGGTTGTCCCAGACGTCGACGCCCGGGTGGGACTGCGGCCCCTCCTCGGCGTGGCGCGGGGAGAACCGTGGGTCGCCGAGGATGCGGGCGCCGAGTTCGCGGCTCGCGGTGACCCACGCGCCGACGCTGCTCTCGTGCAGGCCCTGTTCGCGGGCGCGGGCCCCGTGGTCGAGCGGGTCGTCGTCACCGGCGCGCAGGATCATGGCGAAGGGATCGCCCTGGGCGCCGAAGATGAACTGCACGCCTCGGATGGTCAGCAGATGCCGGCCCAACTCGCTGTTGGTCTGATCGGTCAGCATGACACCGTCCTCGAGAGAAGAAGGGTGAAGAGGGAAGAAGAAGGGGCGAAGCGCCATCGGCGACGCTAGGCCGCGTGCCTACAAAGGCACTCGACACGCGCTACACGCCGAGCACCCCGGCAGCGGCGCGTACGGCGGTCACGTCCTGGGCGGCCGTGCCGGGGCGGGCCGGGAGCAGGGGGACGACGGACGAGCGGCCGGAGCGCACGGCCGGGTGGCGGCGGGCCAGCTGGGACAGTCCCTGGCCCGGGCCGGTCTCGACGAGCACCAGGTCCCCTTCCGCGAGGAGCGCGTCGAGGGCGGGCCAGAAGAGCACCGGCGCGACGGGGTGACGGGACCAGAAGGCCGGGTCCTTGGTCTCCGCCGGGGTCAGGAACCGGGCCGTGTACCCGGACATCACCGGGATGCGGGGCTCGGCGACGGGGAGCGCGGCGATCCGCTCGCCCGCCCCGCGCATGGCCGGGGCCAGGGACGGGCTGTGGAACGCCGTGGAGGCCGGCACGCGCTGGAGCACGAACCCGGCGTCGGCGAGTGCCGCCGTGACGCTGCGCAGCGGGTCGTCCAGGCCGGCGAGGACCGTCTGGCGCAGGGCGTTGACGGCGCCGACGACCACGCCGTCGGTGAGGAAGGGCGCCACCTCGTCCTGGGTGGCCGCGACGGCGACCATCCCGCCGGGCGGCGCCTGTGCCAGCCGTCCGACGCGGTCGTGGACCAGGGCGGCGGCGTCCCGCAGCGTGAAGACGCCGGAGAGGACCGCGGCCGCCACCTCGCCGATGCTGTGCCCGAGCAGGGCGACGGGCCGTACGCCCCAGTCGAGGACGAGCCGCCCGAGGGCGTAGTCGACCGCGAACAGCAGCGGCTGGGAGCGCGTGACATGGTCCATCACCGCGGTGTCGGACGTCCCCAGCCAGTCCTCGCGCAGCCCGGCGCTGTGGCCGCCGAGGTCCGTCAGCGCGGTCAGGGCCTCGTCCATCGCCTCGGCGAAGACGGGCTCGGCGTCCAGGAGTCCGGCGGCCATGCGCAGATGCTGCGAGCCCTGGCCGGGCAGCAGCAGGGCGACCGGTCGGGCGGTGCCGTTCATCGGTCCCTCCAGGAAGGCGTGTTCAGGATCTCGACGACGGCGCAGGACCAGCTGAAGCCGGCGCCGACGCCGAAGAGCAGGCACGTGTCACCGGGCCCGAGCGCCCCGCCGGAGACCAGGTGGTCGAGTCCGGCGAAGGGGTCCCCGGCGCCCAGGTGCCCGATCGTCCGGCTCCAGGACCAGGTGCTGCGCTCGGGGTCGATGCCGAACTTGGCGAAGTAGGCGACATGCAGCCTGCGGTGGCCGAGGTGCGGCAGCACGAACCGGTCGACGTCCGCGAGGCCGAGCCCCGCGTCGGCGAGCGCCTGCTTGACGACGGACTCCTGTGCGGCGGCGACCCGGGCGACGGTCGGGGCCACGCCGTGCCCGGCCAGGAAGTCCCGCTTGTGCGCCTCCAGATCGACGACCTCGCGGTGGCTGAACGGGGCCGGGCCGAAGGGGTCGTCGCCGCGGTGCATGCCCTCCAGGTCGGGCGCGGAGACGGTCGCGACGCTGCGGACCCGGGCGAAACCGGAGTGCCGCGAGAGAACGAGGGCGGTGCCGCCGTCGCCGTAGACGGTTCCGGGGTCGCTGCGCCACCGGTCGAAGCCCGGCGGGCAGAAACGGTCGCCGGTGGTCACCAGGGCCGCGACCCGGGCCGGGTCGGCGGCCAGATAGGCCCAGGCCAGGTCGAGTGCCGCCATGCCGCCGTTGGAGACCTGCCGGACCTCCAGCGCGGGGCACTGGTTGCCGACGGCGGTCCGCTGGACGTAGGAGGCAGGGGCCCACAGGTCGAAGCCCTGGTAGTAGAAGCTGGCGTGCAGCACCAGGTCGATGTCGCCCGGTTCGGCTGCGGCCCGCTCCAGCGCGGTCCGGGCGGCCCGGGCCGCCATCTCGGGAGCGGGCTCCCCCGCGGAGACCGTCACCGACTCCATCCGCGTGGAGCGGGCGACGGCGGCGTCGCACCGCCCGTCCGCGACCGCGTCCGCGACCCGTTCGACCGGCGGCAGCCAGGTCCCGGTCGCCCGGATGTACAGCTCGCCGCCGTTCACGCCGCCACCTTCCGCCCCGACCCCGCGAGCGCTTCGGCCGGTGCGGGGGCCCGTACGACCATGGCGCTGTTGAAGCCGTGGTGGCCGCGGGCCAGGACCAGTGCCGCCGTGCCGTAGACCGGCCGCGGCTCGCCGAGGACTAGGTCGAGGCCGTAGGTATCGGGGACCTCGGTGACGTTGACCGTGGGCGGGGCGAGGCCGTCGCGCAGGGTCAGCAGGGCGGTCACCACGTCCAGCGGACCGGCGCCGGAGTAGAGCCGGCCGGTGGCCGTCTTGGGCACGGTGACCGGGACTGCGCCCGCGCCGAAGACCGCGGTCAGCGCCTCCGCCTCGGCCGCGTCGAGTTCGGGCACGCCCGCGCCGTCGGCGAAAACGACGGCGATGTCCCCCGGATCGGCTCCGGCGTCGGCGAGCGCCTGCTCGATCGCCCGCCGCAGGGTCGGGGGCCGCCCCGACCCCGGGCGCGGGTCGAAGGTGGCGCCGAAACCGGCGATCTCGCCGTAAGGGTGACGCCCCCGGGCACGGGCCCCCTCGGCGCTCTCCAGGGTGAGCAGCGCGCCGCCCTCGCCGGGCAGATGACCGGAGGCCCGGTCGTCGAAGGGCAGGTAGGCGTCGGCGGTGAGCCGCCCGCCGGCCAGCTGGGCGGCCATGCCGTACGGGCACAGGGAGCAGTCCATGCCGCCGGAGATCATCAGCTGCGCGCCGGAGCGGATCTGGCGTCCGGCGTGGGCGAGGGCGTCCAGGCCCCCGGCCTGCTCGCCGACGAAGACGCCGGTCGGCCCGTTCATGCCGTGCCGGATGGAGATCTGGCCGGTGTTGACGGCGTAGAACCAGGCGAAGGACATGTAGGCGCTGACCTTCTTGGGGGACTCGCCCCACAGGTGCTGCAGTTCGCGCTGGCCGAAGCCGAAGCCGCCGGAGGCGCCGGCCGTGACGACGCCGCGTGCCAGCGAGGGCACGGAGTCGAGGTCGATGCCGGCGTCGGCGACGGCCCAGTCGGCCGCGGCCAGGGCGAACTGGGTCATGCGGTCGGTCTGCGGGATCAGCCGGCTGGGCAGGTGCTCGCCCGCCTCGAACCCGGTCACCTCGCCCGCGTGCCGCGTGGGATAGCGGGCGGGGTCGAACGCCTGGACGCGCCGGATGCCGTCCTCGCCGCGCAGCGTCGCCGCCCAGTAGGCGTCGAGTCCGACGCCGGTGGGGGCGACCACCCCGATGCCCGTGACCACGACCGGGGTCATGCGGCCCGCCCCTCGGGCCGGCGCAGCACCATGGCGCTCTGGAAGCCCCCGAAGCCGCTGCCCACGGTGAGCGCGGCCGACAGGTCGCGCTCCCTGGCGTACAGGGGGACGTAGTCCAGGTCGAGTTCGGGGTCGGGGTCGGTCAGGTTCGCGGTGGGCGGGATGACGCCGTGTTCGAGGGCCAGCGCGGTGGCGGCGACCTCGATGGAGCCGATGGCGCCCAGCGAGTGCCCGATCATCGACTTGATGGAGCTGACCGGGACCCGGTGGGCCGCGGCTCCGAGGCTGCGCTTGAGGGCGGCGGTCTCGTGCACGTCGTTCTGCTTGGTGGCGGTGCCGTGGGCGTTGACGTAGCCGAGCGCGTCCGGGCCGAGGCGGGCCTCGTCGAGCGCGGCGTCGACGGCGGCCGCCAGTTCGCGTCCGTCGGTGCGCAGCCCGGTCATGTGGTACGCGTTGCCGCGGGAGGCGTAGCCGGCGATCTCGGCGTACACATGGGCGCCCCGGGCCCGGGCCGCGGTGAGTTCCTCGAGGACCAGGACGGCGGCGCCCTCGCCGAGGACGAAGCCGTTGCGGGTGCGGTCGAAGGGGCGCAGCGCGGTCGCCGGGTCGTCGTTGCGGGGCGAGGTGGCCCGGATGGCGTCGAAGCAGGCCACGGTGATCGGGGAGATGGGGGCGTCGGTGGCCCCGGCGATCATCACGTCGGCCAGGCCCTCGCGGATGAGGGAGACCGCGTGCCCGACCGAGTCGAGGCCGGAGGTGCAGCCGGCCGAGACGACGGTGCAGGGGCCTTCGGCGCCGGCCTCCCAGGCGAGCTCGGCGGCCATCGAGCTGGGCACGAAGTGGTCGTACAGATGGGCGCTCGCGGCGGTGTGGTCGACCAGCCACTCCTGTCCGCCGCCGCTGAGGGCCAGGTACTCCTCTTCGAGCTTCTGGGTGCAGCCGACCGCGCTGCCGAGGCTGACGCCGGTGCGGTGGGCGGTCTCCGGGTCGGACTCGAGGCCGCTGTCGGTGACGGCCTCGCGCAGGGCGACCAGGGCGAACTGCGCCGCCCTGTCGAGCCGTTCGGCGTCCTCGGCGCTCAGCCCCTGCTCCGCCGCGTCGAAGTCGCACTCGGCGGCGATCCGGGAGCGGAAGGGGGCGGGGTCGAAGAGGCTGATGGTGCGGGTGGCGGTGCGGCCGCCGGTGATGGTCTGCCAGAACTGCTTGGTGCCGATGCCGCCGGGGGCCACCACGCCGATGCCGGTGATCGCGACCCGCCGGGTCATCGGGCCTCCCCGATCGCGCTGTGCCGCTCCAGATAGAGATTGGAGCTGCTGGTGCTGATCGCTTGCAGCGCCTCGGCGTGCGGCCGGAAGTCGGCCTGGCCGACGGCGGCCCGGAAGGCGGAGACGTCCGACCAGCGGGCGATGTTGACGTAGCTGTGCGGCTTCTCCAGGTGGCGTACGAGGGTGTAGCCGAGGAATCCGGGCTGGCGCTCCATGAAGCGTGCCGTGCGGGCGAAGACGTCCTCGAACTCCTCCGGGGAGGTGCGAAGCGTGAAGCTGTTCACGAAGGTGGCCGGGCCACCGGTGGCGGGGCCGGGCTGATCGGCTGACATGGGATCGGTGCTCCTCATCGTCCGGGCGTCCGGCGACGCGTACGCCGAGGTCAGACTGAAACCCTCCGGCGCGTGCCTCGCGGCGCCCTAGAAGACGGCTGGATCCCGCCCCCGGTCAGGGGGCCCCGCGCCCCAGCCGCACGGGGATGCCGACGTCCCGCCGCCAGGCGTGGCCGAGTCCGGCGACGGCGGCGATGACGCTCCAGCCAGCCAGCTCGCCGCCCTGGTAGTGGACGATGTCGGAGCCGGTGCGCCGGGGCAGGGCCCGCCCCGCGACGATCTCGGCGAGCGGGAGCGGCTCCTGCGGGGTGCCCGCGGGGCGGCCGCCGAGGGGAGCGATGCTGACGTACCGCACAGCGGGCGCCGAGACCGCCGGCACGGCCGACGCGGCGGCGGTCTCGGGAGGCCGGGCAGCCGGGCCCGTGCCGGACGGGCCGTCGGCCGGATCCGTGTCGGGTGGCCGGGCAGCCGGACCCGTGCCGGACCGGCCGTCGACCGGACCCGTGCCAGGTGGCCAGGCAGCCGGACCCATGCCGGACCAGCCGTCAGCCGGACCCGCCCCGGGCGGCCGGGCAGCCGGACCCGTGCCGGACCAGCCGTCGACCGGACCCCTGCCAGGTGGCCACGCCGCCGGATCCATGCCGGACCGGCCATCAGCCGGACCCCTGCCGGGAGGCCGGGCAGCCGGACCCGCCGCGTCGTCGGAGGGGCGAGAGTCGATCACCGGATCGCGGGGGTCGCCCGAGGCGGCCGGGGCGACCGTGGCGGTCTGGTCGATCAGGAGCGCTCCGGCCGCGAGCCATTCGGCCCGGACGGGCGGGTGGCCGCCGGTGGTGGCGACGACGTCGGCGCGGGCGGCGGTGGCGCGGGCGTCCTCGGAGACCCGCACCCGCAGGCCGGTGCGCAGGGCCGCGGCGGCGGCGAAGTCCCGGGTCCGGTCCGGTTCCCGGCCGACGACACGCACCTCGGAGAGCGAGGGCAGCGCGTGGTGCAGGACGAGCAGGCAGGACCAGGCCGCCTCCCCGGTGCCGAAGAGGCCGAGCGTGGCGGGGGCCGGCGGGGCGAGGTACCGCGCGGCGAGTCCGGCGGGGATGGCGCCGCGCCAGCCGTCGAGGGCGCCGGCGTCCACGAGGCCGAGGAGGGACCCGTCATCGGCGAGCAGCAGTTCCACGCACGCGGCGGACAGGTCCGCGCGGGGTTCGAGCCGGACGGCGAAGCAGCGGCCGAAGGGGCCGGAAGCGTGCGGTCCGACGGTCAGCCGGCAGCGCGTGGCGGGGAGCAGGACCAGGGTGTCGGGGCCGGGCGCCGGATCGTGGCCGAGGAGCAGCCGCTGTACGTCGGAGAACCGCTCCTCCATGAAGGCCTCGTCGTCGAAGGCGTCGTCCACGTCTTCCGAGGTCAGCATGATCGGCACAGCGATCGTCCTCTCGGGACCGGCAGCTGGGTATGCAAACTTGAGTATCACGGGACGCGTGCCGTCCTCCACCCGGTCCCGATCAACGGCCGGAAGGGCTCCCCGTCAGGCGCCCTTCTCCTCCCCCGCCATGACGTAGGCGCCCGCTTCCAGGCGCTCGATCAGCGCCTCGGTCCAGGCGGCCTGACTGGCGGCGCCGTGCTCCCAGAGGCCGAGGAGCTCACGGATGTGGGCACGCTGCGGCCGCTCGCCGGCCGTCTCGTCGACCTTGGCGATCAGCTCAGACTGTTCGGCCGAGAGCGACGCGATGCGCTCGCGCAGCAGACCGATCGCCTCCTTGCGGCTGAGCGCGGGCAGCAGAACGAGCGCCGCGCCCAGCATGTCCGGCCGGTTGTTCCCCTGGCGCAGCGCGTCACGCAGCAGCCTGAAGAACTCCTCGTCGCCCGGCGGCGCGATCTCGTAGTCGACCCGGCCCGGCCAGTCCGGGATGTCGGTCGACTTCAGCAGCCCGTCCTTGGCCAGCTGCCGGAGCGCGTGGTAGATCGAGCCGAACTTGATGTGCGCCCATTCGTCGGCACCCCAGGACAGCAGTTCGGAACGGACCAGATAGCCGTGCGCCCGGCCGTGCATGCGCACGACCCCCAGGACGAGCAATCTCGTGGCAGACATCGTCTCCCTGCTGAATCTCCCTCACGGCACGGACCGGCAACCGGTGCTCCGCCCTTGAAGGGGCCTTTCACCATGAGCGGGCCCTTGAGGCCGGGCCCCGCCGGCTGATCCCACGGTAGTACATGACCTGCTGTTCTCCGCGAGCGCGGGAGGGACGTAGCGCGCGATACGCCCCGGATCGAGCGCCGCTGCAACGACTCTCGACTCCCGTACGAGGTCACGGTCCGAGGGTGGAGGCCCATCGCAAAGGGTCGTTCGCCGGAACAGGGGTTGGGATGCGGGTACTCTTCACCACCTTCGCCGCCAAGTCGCACATGCATGCCCAGGTGACACTCGCCTGGGCCCTGAAGGCAGCGGGCCATGACGTCAGGATCGCCAGTCATCCCGATCTCGCCGACGAGATCACCAAGACGGGGCTGACCGCCGTCGGTGTCGGGGAGGAACTGCATCTCGACGAGCAGATGCAGGAGACCCAGGAGAACATCGGCCAGGACGTCGACCAGCTGGAGAGCCAGGCGCAGGTCGGTCTCGACATGAGCGAGACCCGGCCGGAGCGGCTCACGCCGGACTACACACTCGGTGTGTTCACGGCCATGACCTCGGTCGTCTTCCAGAACTGCTGCTCGGACCAGATGGTCGACGAGCTGGTGGAACACTGCCGCTCCTGGAAGCCGGACCTGGTCCTGTGGGACACCATGACCTTCGCGGGCGCGATCGCCGCCATGGCCACCGGGACGGCACACGGCCGGCTGCTGTTCGGGCTCGACCTGGCGGGCCTGATGCGCGAGACGTTCCTCGGGCAGCTCGCGGCGCGCCCGCCGGAGCTGCGGGACGACCCGCTGCGCGAGTGGCTCACCTGGAGTCTGGAGCGGCACGGCGCCTCCTTCGAGGAGGCCGCGGTGACGGGCGACTTCACCGTCTGCCCGCTGCCGGCGTCCATGCGGCTGCCGGTGGACCTGCACTACGTGCCGATGCGGTACGTGCCGTACAACGGGCAGTCCACGGTGCCGCAGTGGCTCCAGGAGCCGCCGAAGAAGGGCCGCCGGGTGTGCATCACCCTGGGTGTGGCGCACCGCGAGGTGCTCGGCGCCGACCGGGCCTCCATCGGGGACCTGCTGGAGGCCGTCGCGGGGCTCGACGACGTCGAGGTCGTCGCCACGCTCAACGAGAAGCAGCTCACCGACTTCGACACCCTGCCGGACAACGTGCGGGCCGTGGACTTCGTCCCGCTCGACGCGCTGCTGCCGACCTGCGACGCGGTGATCCACCACGGCGGGTCCGGCAGCTTCGGCACGGCGATGATCCACGCCGTGCCCCAGCTCATCGTCGTCGACGGCGTCTGGGACACCATCAACAAGTCCCGGTACCTGGAAGAGCGCCAGGCCGGGCTCTACGTGCCGGGCAAGCTCAGCGCGAAGGGACTGCGCGAGCTGCTCGTCCGCCTGCTCGAGGAACCGGTCTTCAAGCGCAACGCCGAGGCCCTGCGGCGCGAGGCGCTCGCCGCCCCCGCCCCCGCGCAGGTCGTCCCCACGCTGGAGCGCCTGGCCGTCGAGCACCGCCGCCGGTGACCGGCGCGCCGCACCCGCACACGCCCGGGCCGCCGGCCCTGCCGTACCCGACTACCTCCCGGACGGTGAACCAAGCGATGCAGATCCGTAAGCTCAAGGTCGAGGGGGCCTACGAGTTCACCCCCCGTCAGTTCCGCGACCACCGCGGGCTGTTCGTCTCGCCCTTCCAGCTCGACGCGTTCCAGCAGGCCCTGGGGCGGCCGCACTTCCCGGTGGCGCAGACCAACCACAGCCTCTCCCGGCGCGGCACGATCCGCGGCATCCACTTCACCGTCACGCCGCCCGGCACCGCGAAGTACGTGTACTGCGCGCGCGGCCGGGCCCTCGACATCGTGGTCGACCTGCGGGTCGGCTCGCCCACCTTCCGGCAGTGGGACGCGGTCGAGATGGACCAGGTCCACTTCCGCGCCTCGTACTTCCCGGTCGGCGTCGGCCACGCCTTCGTCGCGCTCGAGGACGACACCGTCATGTCGTATCTGCTGACGGGCCCGTACGTGGCCGAGAACGAGCTCGCCGTCGACGTCTTCGACAAGGACCTGGGCGTGCGGCTCCCCTCGGGCCTGGACACGGTGCAGTCGGAGCGGGACGCCGCCGCGCTGTCCTTCGCCTCGGCCCGGGCCCAGGGCGTGCTGCCCGACTACGCCGAGTCCCTGGCGGTCGAGGAGGCCCTGTGGCAGCCCTCCGGCATCGGCGCCACGCGCTGAGCCCGGCGATGTCCACCACCACACAGGGCGGGCCGGCCGCCGGGACCGTTGCCGTGCTGGGTTCCACCGGATGCGTCGGCCGCAGCCTCTGCGACGAACTGCTGCGGACCGGGCACCAGGTGCTCGCGGTGGCCCGGCACCCGGCCCCGTACACCCGTGCGGACGCCTTCGTCCCCCTCGATGTCGCCGCCGCCGCGCCGGAGGAGCTCGCGGCGCTCCTCGACCGGCACGGCGTCACCGCCGTCATCAACGCCACCGGCGGCTGGGGCACCACCGTCGAGGAGATGCGCAGCGCCCACATCGACCTCGTGGAACGCCTGGTCGAAGGGTGCGCCGCGACCTCCCGGCGGCTGCGGATCGTCCAGATGGGATCGATCCACGAGTACGGTCCCGTGCCCGACGGGGTCCGCATCGACGAACAGCGCGAGCCCGGCCCGCTGACCCCGTACGGGCTGACCAAGCGCACCGGCTCCGAGCATCTGCTCGACCGGACCCGGGCGGGCCGGGTGGACGGGGTCGTGCTGCGCGCGGTCAACGTCTGCGGACCGCACACCCCGACGGCCAGCTTCCTCGGTGCCGTCACGGCCCGGCTGCGCGCCCTCGGCCCCGGCGACGTGCTCGGCCTCGATGTCGCCGACGCCCGGCGGGACTTCGTCGACGTACGGGATCTGGCCCGGGCGGCTGTCGCCGCGGTGCACGCGCCCGTCACCGGCCTGGTCGTGAACATCGGGCGCGGCGAGGCGGTGCCGATGCGCGACCTGGTCGACGCCCTGTTCGACGCGGCCGGCGTGGACGCCGCGTCGGTGAAGCTCAACTCCGCCGAGGTCGCCAGCAAGGGCGGCGGCTGGACCTGCGCGGACATCCGGTTCGCCGCCCAGGTGCTCGGCTGGCGGCCCACGATCCCGCTCGGCGAGTCCGTCCGGGCGATGTGGGAAGCGGCAGCGGACACCACCTCCCTGGAGGTCTCATGAGCGACACCCCTGCCCCCTCTTCCGCCGCGACGCGAGATCCCGCCGAGCGGCGGATCGACGATTCGGCCCGGCTGCGGACCGGCCCCCTCGGCGATCTCTCCGACTTCACGGACTGGTTCGCCGACTACGGCCGGCGGGCCTACACCCATGTCGACAAGGTCCCCCTGCACGCCCTCGAGGGCTGGGAGACCGACCCCGGCACCGGCGATCTGCGCCACCACACGGGCCGGTTCTTCACCGTGCACGGGCTGGAGGTCAGCAACCCGGGCGCGCCGGTGGCGCGGTGGACCCAGCCGATCATCAACCAGCCCGAGATCGGCATCCTCGGCATTCTCACCGCCCCGATCGACGGGGTGCTGCACTGCCTGATGCAGGCGAAGGTCGAGCCCGGCAACGCCGAGGGGCTCCAGCTCTCCCCGACCGTCCAGGCGACCCGGAGCAACTACACCCGGGTCCACCAGGGGCGGGCGGTGCCGTATCTGGAGCACTTCATGGACATCCACAGCCGTCCCGGGGTGCTCGCCGACGTACGGCAGTCCGAGCAGGGGTCGTGGTTCTACCGCAAGCGCAACCGCAACGTGGTCGTCGAGCTCCCCGAGCCGGTGGAGGCCCTCGACGGGTACCGCTGGATGACGCTCGGCCAGATCCATGAGCTGCTGGGGCGCCGGGACACGGTCAACATGGACGCCCGGACCGTGCTGTCGTGCCTGCCGTTCACCGGTCCGGACGTCGAGCAACCCGACAGGGACGACTTCGGGTCGGCGCTGCTGCGCTCGGGCGATCCCGGGGCGGTGAGTGTGCACAGCGCGGCGGAGATCCTCGGCTGGATCACCGACCGGCGCACCAGCAGCGACATCGCGGTCCGCCGGGTCGCGCTCGGCGAGCTGCGCGACTGGAGCCGCACCGACGACCGCATCCGCCACGACGCGGGCGCCTTCTTCGACGTCATCGGGGTCCAGGTCGACGCCGGCGGCCGTGAGGTCCACCGGTGGAGCCAGCCGATGATCGAACCGGTGGGACAGGGCGTCATCGCCTTCCTCGTCCGGCGTTTCGAGGGGGTGCTGCACGTCCTCGTGCACGCGCGCGTGGAGCCGGGCTTCGCGGACGTGGTGGAGCTGGGCCCCACCGTGCAGTGCGTCGCGGAGAGCCACGCGCAGCTGCCCGGCGGGACCGCGCCGCCCTTCCTCGACGAGGTGCTGGGGGCTCCCGCGGAGCGCGTCCGGTTCGACACGGTGCTCTCCGAGGAGGGCGGGCGCTTCTTCCACGCGCTGAACCGCTACCTGATCGTGGAGACCGACCAGGACGTGCCCCGCGACCATCCCGACCACCGCTGGATGACGCTGCACCAGCTGTCGGACCTGCTGCGGCACAGCCACTACGTCAACGTCCAGGCGCGCAGCCTGATCGCCTGCCTGCACAGCCTGTACCACGCGGGCTGACGGCAGGGACCCTGAAACGCCGTGTCCCGGTGCCTGTC
>NZ_JBSHKH010000082.1:0-36173 GCF_053643595.1 Streptomyces sp. NPDC055506
CCCCACCACGGGGGCGGACCCGGCTCCCGCGCCGTTGGATCCGCAGGGGCATCCACCGGCTCGCGGCTCAGCCCCGGGCTGACGGAGACTGCACCTCCTGGCCCAGCGGGTCAGGGCTTGGGGTGAAAGCCGCCCCGTGTGACCTATTGATCGCAGAGGAAGGGAATCCCGCGACCGTGTAATGGGCATGCATCGATCGTTTGTCGCCCCCACAAGGAGTGAAACCGGCCATGAACGCTCCCGCGACGTCGAGCACCCGCACCGCCCCCGGCGGGCTCCCCCTGATCGGTCACGGCATCCAACTCGCGCGCAATCCCCTGCCGTTCATCAGCTCCCTGCGCAAGCACGGCCCCGTCGTCCGCATACGGATCGGCCCCACGCCGGCCTACGTCGTCACCGACCCCGACCTGACCCGGAAGGTCCTGGTGACCGACGCCGCGCACTACGCCAAGGGCGGCAAGATCATCGACGCGCTGCGTGTGTTCTTCGGGGACGGACTGGCCACGATCGCCGACGGCGACTCCCACCTGCGCAACCGGCGTCTGATGCAGCCCATGTTCAACAAGTCCCACATCGCCGATCGCGGCGACGCCATGATCGCGCAGGTCGCGGCGATGGTCGGCGCGTGGCCCGAGGCGCAGCCGCGTGATGTGTACGCGGACATGAACGACGTCACGCTCGCGGCCTTCCTCGTCGCCCTGTTCGGCGCTGACCTGCCCGAGCACCTGGAGGGCGAGTTCACCGCGCTGATGCCTGAGATCATGAAAGGAACGATTCGGCAGACCATCCTCCCGCCCTGGGTGACCCGGCTGCCGCTGCCCGCCAACCGGGCCCACGCGCAGCGCGTCGCCCGGCTGCGCGCCCTCATCGACCAGGCCATCGACCACCGCGCGACACGTGTCACCGGCCTTGCCTCCGGGGCCGCGGAGACCCCGGAGGCCGCGGGATGCCCGCACGCGGCGGCCCTCGAGCAGCAGACCGGCCTCTTCGACACCCTGCTGACGGCGGAGGACCCACTGACCCGTCAGCAGCTCCAGGACGAGGCCATCACCCTGCTGACCGGGGCGATCGAGACGACCGGCACCACGCTGGCCTGGGCGCTGTACGAGATCACCCGTGATCCGCGGATCGAGCGGCGGCTGCGCGAGGAACTCGCCACGGTGTGCGCGGACCGCCCGTTGCGCTACGGCGACCTGGAGCACCTCCCGTTCGCCCGCCGGGTGTTGCAGGAGTCCATCCGCAAGTACGGGCCGGCCTGGCTGGTGACCCGGACCGCCACCCGCGACATCGACCTCGGAGGACACCTCGTTCCCCAGGGCGCGGACGTGGTCTGGAGCCCCTACCTCCACCAGCACGATCCCGACGTGTTCGCCGACCCCGAGGTCTTCGACCCGGACCGCTGGACGCCCGAGAACGTGCCGGCCACCCGCGGTTCGTTCCTCGCGTTCGGCGACGGCCGCCGCAAGTGCATCGGCGAGAACTTCGCCTGGGCCGAACTCCAGATCATCCTGGCGACCGTCCTGCGGACCTGGCCGTCCTTCGAACTCACCTCCCGCGCGCCCCGACCCCAGGCCGTGGTCACGGTCAAGCCGGACCACCTGACCATGGCGTTCCGCCGGAAGGCGGTGGCGACTCCCGGGTGACACCCCGGAGCCGGGGAGACGGCAGGTTGATGCCGGCGGTTACGGGCAACTCGACCGGGGAGGGGAGGCATGCGTGAAGCATCGCTCTGGTTCCGGTGCTCCGCCGCCATGGGTCAGGCCGGGGAACCGATGGGGACCGTGGGTCTACTGGCCGATGCTCGGTCTGAGTATCGGTCTTCTGGTGTGGCGGGTGGCCGGCGGCGATGGCGCGGGCCGCATCCTGGTGGCGGCCGGTCTGGTGCTCGTCTGGGTCTGTCTGCTGGCCGCCAACCGCGCGGCGCGGCGCAGGCGGGAGTGACCCTGCGGGGCTTACTGTCCCGCCCCGCGGGTGCTGCGCGGCGTGGTGGTCAGCTCCAGCCGAACCGCCGGTCCACCACCGCGGCGAACTCGTCGAGGGTCAGTACCGCGTCCCCGTTCTGGTCGGCCCTGTCGAACAACGCGGAGGAGTCGTCGACGTCCTGAACTCCCCAGAACGGCAGTACGCCCGAGGCGGCCAGGGACGGTCCGTTCGTACGCAGGGCGATGATCACCTCTTGCCGGGTGAGAACCCCGTCGTGGTCGAGGTCGAGCGCCTCGAACAGCTTGCGGGCCTTGTCGCTCATCGTTGTCCCCATCGCATGGAGGTCAGGCGGGCAGATGCGTCCCGCTCACTGGCGAGGACGCCCTACGCGCCGCCCGGGTTGCCCCCGGGCGGGAAAGCCGGCTCCAGGCGAACACAGCAGTAGCCGGGACTCGGGGCCAGGCATGCCTGGAGGGTCTTCGTGCCGAGGCCTTCGAGAGCGCCGCGGAGCAGGCGCAGGTTCATACCGCAGACGGTCTCCGTGTGATCGCGGGCGAGGGCGTGGAAGGGACAGTTGCCCAGCACGATCGCGTCACCGTCATAACGAGGCTCGAACCCGTGCAGTTCCAGCAGGTCGAACACGCCCGTGTCGCCTTGGCCGGCGAGCCGGGCGCCGAGGTCGTGGGCTTTGCGGTGCAGGACCGCACGGACCGGCTCGCCGGTGGCCTCGGATTCCTCCATGGCCTGGGCGAGGAGCCGCCCGGCCAGCTCGTAGTGCCGCTCGGGCAGGCTGACGGAGACCTGCCTGGTGGAGCGCTTGTAGAGCTTGGCCGGCCTGCCCGCCCCTGGACCGGTGCGGCCGCTGCGCCGCTCGTAGACGACGTCGAGGAGCGACTCGTCCGCCAGGCGGTCCAGATGGAACGCCGCGGTCTGACGTGCGAGACCGAGGGCGGCGGCGGCTTCGTCGCGGCTGACAGGCCCTGGCTGGCGCACGACGTGCTCGTACAGCCGCATCCGGGTCGGCTCGTCCAGTGCGGCGACCGCGGAAACGTCGGCACGGGGCGCTTGCTGCGCGTGATCCATGAACACCAGTGTAAAACCCATTGCCATTGACTAAAGAACGTTCCCGCGCTTCTATCGTTAATGAGAGTTGTCGATAGAAGGAGGCAGTCATGTCGTCCCCCACCACAACCACCACGTCCGCCGTCCCCCGGCGGTCCGGGTTCACCGACCCCGGCTACCAGGCGTTCCTCATCCTGCGAGCCGGGTTCACCGTGGCGCCGATCCTGTTCGGGCTGGACAAGTTCGCCAACCTGCTCGTGGACTGGCCCGCCTACCTCGCACCGTGGATCAACGACATCGTGCCCGGCAGCGCCCAAGCGGCGATGTACGCCGTCGGTGCCATCGAGATCGTCGCGGGACTCGTCGTCGCCATCGCCCCGCGCTTCGGAGGCTGGCTGGTGGCCGGATGGCTGGCCGGCATCATCGTCAACCTGCTGACCATCCCCGACTACTACGACATCGCGCTGCGCGACTTCGGCCTTCTGCTCGGCGCGGTCGCCCTGGCCCGGCTCGCCCAGCACTACCACGGCGAGCGGCCATCGCACTGAGGGGTGCGCCGTCCACCGTGATCGCGTAGGTCGTCCTGATGACGACGCGGTGGCCACTGAGGCCCGGCCCCCGCGTCGCGGTCGGCCGTACCCTGCCGGGGGCAGCAGCAGGCACGTACTCGGACGGTGGCAGATCGATGAACGACGAAGAGACGACCCCCGGCGCGGCCGGCGTCCCCCTGCCGCGGGTGCTGTGCGACACCGAGTCGCTCCTCTCTGACGACTCGACACCGGCCGGTGCGCTGTGGCGACTGGCCGAGTCGGGGCGGCAGCTGGACGCCAACCTCATCCGCATCCCACCCCGGGGGCGCATCGACCCGCACATCGAGCCCGACCTCGACGTCCTCCTGCTCGTCGTCGCCGGTGACGGCACCCTCGGCCCGGAAGCAGACCCGCAGCCCCTGGCTCCCGGCAGTCTGGTCTGGCTGCCGCACGGCAGCGAACGCAGCCTGGTCGCGGGGAGCGGCGGCCTGTCCTACGTGACCGTGCACCGCCGCCGCCCGGGCATGCGGATTCGGAGCAGGTCCAGCATGTGACACCGCCTGCTCCGGCCCAGAGGACGACTCGGCCTCGTCGAGCACCCCGAGCCCACGCAACCTTCGCCCGGCTCGGAGGTCTTCCTCTCCGGAGGTGTCCATGGGGGCGGACCATCAGATCGCTTTCTTCTCAAGGGAGTTGGCGGCGGCAGAGCCGGAGCGCCGCGCGGCGGCGGTGAAGGGGCTGGGGAAGGCAGGCGGCGCCGCACACGTCCGCGTCATCGCCGACGCGGCCGAGGACTCCGCCCCCTCGGTACGCGCGGCCGCCGCCCTGGCCCTGGGCCGGCTCGGGACCCCGGATGCGGGCAGTGAGGTGCTGCCGCCGCTGATGGACGACGAGGATCCGGTCGTACGGCGCAGGGCTTCGGTCGCCGCCACCCGGCTGGGACTCCGAGGGCCGGCGGTCACACGGGCCTTCGCCCGGCTCCTGTCCGACCCGGACCACCACCTGCGGATCAACGCCCTGGAAGGACTGGCCGCACTGGGCGAACCCGGGGACGCCACGGCGCTGGTCGGGCTGCTCGGTGACCCGGACCCCGCCGTGTGGGGACGGGCCCACACCCTGGTGTACCGATGGAAGGACGACGCGGCGGTGCGGACGGAAGTGATCCGCACCGCCCGCCACGGCACGGGCGCAGCCCGCGCACGGGCCCTGGACCGGCTGCCTGAGCGCTGCACCGAGCGGCTCCTGGACTCGCTGCTCACCGGACTGGGCGACCCGTCCCCCGAGGTGCGGATCGCCGTGGCCCGGCGGCTGTTCGACCTGGCACGGCCGCAGACGCGGGACGCGCTGGCCGGGGCGCTGCGGACCGAGCGGGATCCCGAGGTCGCCGCACATCTGCTGCGCGGCCTCGGACGGCTCGGCGACCAGCGGGTGACCGGACCGGCGGCGCGATGGCTGCGCGACCCCGAGGCCGGGGCATCCGCCGCGCGTGCCCTGGGCGGTGCGGACACGGGGACGGCCGCCGCGCACCTGCGCACGGCCCTGACCGACGAGACCCTTCCCGCCCGCACACGGGCCGCCGCCGCCAGGGCCGTAGGCGCCGGGGCCCGATGGGACGCGGTGTGGCTCCTGCTGTCGGTCCTGGACGACCCCGAAGACGAGATACGCGCGGGCGTGATCCACGGACTGGAAGCACTCGTCGAGAACGGACTCCGCCTCTGGGAGCGCCACCCCGTGGCCTGGGCCCTGGTCGAACGGCTGGAAGCCGGCGGGGAGCACACCTGGCGCACACGCAACGCCCTCTACGGCCTCACCCAGGCCCTGCCCGCCGTACGGCGCTTCGCCGACGAAGCCCCGTCCGCCGAAGTGCGTGCCGCGGCGCTCTCGCTCCTCGCCGGGGACGACGAGACCGACGAGCACACCCGGAACGACGTACGACGATTCCTGCGCGGCCTGGACGACCCGTACGAGGCGGTCCGCTACGAGGCCGTCCTCGGTCTGGAACGCCGGGTGACGGCGACCGGCTCGCTGCCGCCCGGAAGCGAGGAAGCCCACGGCCGGCTGACCGCCCTCACCGAGGACGCGTCCCCACGGCTGCGTCAGGCCGCCACCAGAGTCCTCGAGGCGCTGGGCACCGGCCCACGGGCCTGAACCACCGCGGCACATCACGCCACGCCCCATCACGCCACGCGCCATCCACGCCACGCACCATCCACTCCGTGCCTCACCCGCACCGGCGATTCTCGGACCCCTGCCGCCGTACACCGTGTGTCGTCCGCCTCGCCGGGCCACACTGGGACGCATGCGGCTGGTGATCATGACGGCGGGATCGCGCGGCGACGTCGCGCCGTACACCGGGTTGGGCGCGGAGCTGGCGCGGAGCGGGCACGAGGTCACGCTGGTCACCCACGGACTGTTCGAGCCGCTGACCGCGGGCTCCGGGGTCCGGTTCCACCCGACCCCGGTCGACCCGCACGCCGAGTTGCACTCCGAGCGCGGCCGCCGCCTGCACGCCAGCACCACAGGACTCGGCAAACTGCTGCGCGTCGTCTCGATGGCCCGGTCGGCGGCCGAGGAGATGACCGACGACCTCGTCCGGGCGGCACGCGGCGCCGACGCCGTGCTGGCCGCCGGCGCCGTGGCACCGCTGGGCCGCGCCATCGCTGAGGGACTGACCCTGCCCAGCCTCGGACTGTTCCTCCAACCCCAGCACCCGACACGGGAGTTCGGGGCGCCCATGCTCGGCGGACGCTCCCTCGGCACCGTGGGCAACCGCCTGGGCGGACTGGCCGTCACCACCGCCGTCGACCAGGTCTTCACCCGGGCCATGCGCCGACTGCGCACCCGGCACGGCATGACCCTGCCCGGCCGCGCCGCGACCCGCCGGGCCCATGAGCGTGAGCGATGGCCGGTGCTGCACGGCTTCAGCGAGGTGGTGGTGTCCCGGCCGCGGGACTGGCGGCCCGGGCTGGAGATCGCCGGGTACTGGTGGCCGTACGACACCCGGACCCTGCCCGCCGGACTGGAGGACTTCCTCGCCGCCGGGCCCGCCCCCGTCTTCGTCGGGCTGGGCAGCGCCACCGTGCCGGACCCTGAGCGTCTCAGCGGCGAGATCGTGCGTGCCCTGCGCGCGGCCGGGCTGCGCGGGATCATCCAGCAGGGGTGGGCGGGCCTCGCCGCCCGTACCGACGACGTGATCACCGTCGGCGATGTTCCGCACGCGTCGTTGTTCCCCCGGACGGCCGCCGTCGTCCACCACGCCGGAGCCGGCACCACCGCAGCCGTCCTGCGCGCGGGTGTCCCGACCGTACCGGTGCCGGTGCAGTTCGACGCCGGTTTCTGGGCGGCCCGTCTCGTCGCCCTGGGCACCGCCCCCTGCGCCATCCCCTTGCGCCGGCTCACCGCCGAAGCGCTCGCCCCCGCCCTGCGCCGGGCCGTGGGCGACCCGGCCCATCGCAGCCGGGCCCAGGACGTGGCGCGCCGCCTGGCGGAGGAGGACGGCGTGGCACCCGTCCTGGCGGCACTCGACCGACTCGCGACGTGAGCCGCGAGCGGGCACCGCGCCTCACGACACCAAGATGGGCAACTGGGTGCACAGCCGCCCGGGCCGGCTGCCGAAGGCGCAGCTGGACCGCATGTGGTCGATCTGTCGCCGGCGAGTACGGCGGCATGAACGAGGTCATGACCGACCTCCACGCCCTCACCGGCCGGCCGGAACACCTCGCCGCGGCCCGCTGCTTCGACAACACCACGCTGCTCAACGCCTGCGCGGAGAACCGCGACATCCTGGAAGGCAAACACGCCAACCAGCACATCCCGCAGTTCACCGGCTACCTCCGCCTGTTCGACCACACGGGCGAGGAGACCTACGCCACCGCGGCCCGCAACTTCTGGAGAATGGTCGAGGGCCCCCGCACCTACGCCCTGGGCGGCACCGGCCAGGGCGAGATGTTCCGCGCCCGTCACCTACTTCGTCGGCATGGGCCCGGGCGTACGACGCGGATACGGCAACACCGGCACCTGCTGCGGCGGCACCGGCATGGAGAACCACACCAAGTACCAGGACTCCGTCTACTTCCGCTCCGCCGACGGCAACACCCTGTACGTCAACCTGTATCTGGCCTCGACCCACCACTGGCCGGAGCGCGGGGCGGCCGACTCGCCGTCAGATTCCGGATCCCGTCCTGGGCCACGACAGGCGTCACGGTCACGGTGAACGGAACCCCGCAAGGAGCCGGGCGGCACCTGGCACCTACCTCACTTGGGACAGAACTGGCGCCCGGGCGACCGCGTCCGCGTCATCGCGACCGCGAACGAGGCGGACCTGCGCCGCTGAACGCCCGGCAGGGCCGCGGGTGTCGTCCTTCGGTATCCCGGTCAGCTGGGGGAGCCGACGGGAGGAGCCTCGCGTTGCCGCGGCCCCAGGTCAGGCGGACACTGGTCATATGACCGCGGGTTTGCCCGTGGACCGGGGCTGACGGACGGCACAACGGATGCCGCCGGCCCTCGCACGGGTTTCCCCTCCACATGGCCCCGGCGATGCCGGAGCTGCGATTCGGTCGTGGGAGGGCCTATGTCCACGACACTGCGTTTGGCGACCTTCAATGTCGAAAACCTCTTCGCCCGATGGCGGTTCAAAGACGGTGTCAACCCCGCAGCCGCGAATACCCGAGGCTGGGTCGTCGACCAGACTCAGTTCGAGGAGCTGGGCGTCGACGACAAAGCCATCACCTCAGCGGCGGTGCGTGAGATCCACGCGGACGTGCTCGCTCTCCAGGAGGTCGAGAACGTCGACACGCTGAAGCACTTCCGGTCACAGGCCCTCGGCGGGCGCGCCGACTACCCCTATGTCGCAGGGGTGGACGGCAACGATCCACGCCTCATCGACGTCGCCGTGCTGTCCAAGCTGCCCATCACCCGCATCCGTTCTCACCAGCACCTGATGGACCCCGGGAGTCCGACCGCGTCCTTGTTCTCGCGGGACTGTCTCGAAGTCGATGTCGAGGTGCGGGAGAGCGAATCGAAGAGCACGACCGTGACGCTCTTCGTCAACCACTTCAAGTCCATGATGGGTGGGCGCCCCCAGACCCGGGGCAAGAGGCAGCGGCAGGCCGAGAAGGTGAAGGAACTCGTCACCGGGCGCTTCGGATCGGCCTCTCCCGGCGACCATCCGTTCGTCGTCCTCGGCGACCTCAACGACTACCTCGGGCCGGACGGCGGCTCCGGCATCGACGGCCTCGTCGCCTGGGACCAACTCGAGAACGTGGTCTCCCGCCTTCCCGAGGCCGACCAGTGGACCCACTTCTTCCGGGGCGGTAACGAGTACCGGCAACTCGACTACCTGCTCCCCTCGGCGTCCCTCGCCCAGGCGTCCGCGGAGTCGAAGCCCGAAATCCTCCGCAAGGGCATGCCGCTGCGGGCGGACCGTTACCCGGGGCCGCGGTTCCCGGGCGTCGGCACCGACAAGCCCAAGGCGTCCGACCACTGTCCCGTCGTCATGGATTTCACCCTCGTCTGACGACGACCACTGAAAAGACGGAGCTCACGGAACACGGAGCGCAAGCATGGCCCGCATCACCATCAACGGCGTGACGGTCGACCCGCTGGCCCAGCGAGACGAGTTGGCTGACGCATCCCTGATCGCCGAGGACGCCTCTCGGTCCAACTACCTGCTCGTCCAGACCGACCATGTGCTCTCCGCCGAGGAGAAGGCCCAACTGGCGCAGCTGGGCGTGGTGATCCATGAGTACGTGCCGGAAAACACCTACCTGTGCGGGTACCGGCCGTCCGACCTGGACGCGGTCCGCGACCTGCCGTTCGTGACCTGGGCGGATGTGTATCTCGAAGGCTTCAAGATCGCTCCTTCGCTGCGCGGAGAAGGCCTGCGGCCGGACATCTCGCTCCTTCGGGCACCCGCCGAGGCCCTGGCACCGGGGACGCGCACCGTCGACATCGCCTTCCATGACGATGTCGACCCGAGCGCGCAGGAGGTGCGGCAGCGGATCGCGGAAGCGGCCGGGCTCAGCCCCGACGACGTGCGTCCGGCCCGCGACAAACTGCGTGTGGAGGTGCCGGAGGACTCCCTGGCCGCGCTCACAGCGGTGGACGAGGTGCGGCAGGTCGAAGAGGTTCCCGAGCGGAGTATGTACAACAGTGTCGCCCGGCCGATCCTGCACGCCGACGTGGTCGTGGACGGCACCCCGCAGCAAGGCGCGGGGCAGGTCGTGGCCGTGGCCGATTCCGGCTTCGACCTGGGCTCCACCAGCAATGTGCACAGCGCGTTCACGGGCCGGGTCGCGCGTCTGTACGCCCTCGGCCGGCCCACCCGGGCGGACGACCCCGACGGGCACGGCACCCACGTCGCGGGCTCCGTGCTCGGCAACGGCACGTCCGCCGCGATGGGCGGAGCCGTCCAGGGCACCGCACCCCGGGCCACCCTGGTGCTGCAGTCGCTCATGGACCGTCACGGGCACCTCGGCGGAATCCCCGACGACCTGCGCGACCTCTTCACACCTCCCTACGACGACGACGGCGCGCGCGTGCACACCAACTCCTGGGGCTCGACCGTGCCGGGACGGCCGTACGACAGGAGCGCGCGCGAGATCGACGACATGGTCTGGAACAACGAGGACCTCGTGATCTGCTTCGCGGCAGGCAACGACGGCAACGACCGGGACCGTGACGGCCGCGTCAACCTGGGGGACGTCGGATCGGAGGGGGCGGCCAAGAACTGCATCACCATCGGGGCCAGCGAGAGCGGCCGCCCGGGAATCAGCTCCACCTACGGCCAACTCTGGAGCGAGGACTTTCCCGTCAACCCGCTCCGCGACGACCGGCAGGCGGACGACCCGGACGGAATGGCCGCCTTCAGCAACCGCGGGCCGACCCGGGAAGGCCGGATCAAGCCGGACGTCGTCGGCCCCGGCACCTCGATTCTCTCCGCGCTGTCACGTGCCGCGTCGAGCCTCCCCGGTGCCCCCTTCGGCGCCTCCGCGGACCCGAGGTTCCACTTCCTGAGCGGCACCAGCATGGCCGCGCCCCTGGTCGCCGGCTGTGTGACGGTCCTGCGCGAGACCCTCGTGAGAAACGGCACCCCCCGGCCGAGCGCGGCGCTCGTCAAGGCCATGCTGATCAACGGCGCTGTCGAACTCCCGGGCCAGTACATCCCGTCGGAGGCGGGCCCGTCGCCCAACAACGACTCCGGCTTCGGCCGCGTCGACCTCTCCCGCTCGGTGGTCCTCCCCGGAAACGGCGGGCGTGCGGGCTTCCACGAGGGCGGCCCGCTGGACCAGGGCGAACAGGAACAGCTGCGCGTGGAGATTCCGGAACGGGACGGCGGCCCGGAGCCGACGTTCAAGGTCACCCTGGTCTGGACGGACCCTCCCGGCGCGGCCCTGCAGAACGACCTCGACCTCGTCGTCCGGACCGCGGACGGCCGTGAGCGCCACGGGAACATGGGCACATCCGCCGGGTTCGACCGCACCAACAACGTCGAACAGGTCCAGTGGGACGACATTCCGGCCGGAGAGGTCACGGTCGTCGTCCGCGCCCACCGCATCACGCGCTTCCCGCAGCCCTACGCCTTCGCGTGGCACCTCTTCTGACGGGCCGTCGGCACTGACCCGTACGCCTGCCGCGAGCGCTTCGAAATCGCCAAATCCGGACCGGAAGTCGTCTGGACCACTTCCGAGTCTTGAACACGCCTGTCCGGGTCTGCTTGGGTGTCGACTCAATGGCCGCCATCCGGTGGCGTATTGGGGGGAATGGTTTCTGTGCTGGGCCGGCAGCGGGGCATGAACACGCCATACGACGGGCGACCTCACCAGCCCCTTCCGTCCGCCTGGATCCCGCACCGCCACTGAGCGTGCGGGCAAGGCATCCCGGTCTCACACCCTTCACACCCTTCATGCAGACCAGAGGAAGGTGCATGAGGTACTTCCGTCTGCTCGTTCTGGGCAACGGCATCTCGGCGTACGGCAGCTATCTGAACATGGTGGCGCTGAACGTCTTCGTCTACGACGCCACCGGCAGCGCGCTGGCCGCCGGCCTCTTCATGGCCGTACGCCTGGCGACCAGTGTCGTCTCGGGCTGGGTCAGCGGCCGGCTCGTCTCGGCCTACGACCGCAAGCGCCTGATGGTCGGCGCCGACCTGTGCCAGGCCGTGGCCCTGCTGTCGCTGCTGCTCGCCCCCGACGGGATACGCCCCGGACTGCTGTACGTCCTGGCCGTGGTCACGGGCGGCTGCTCCACCCTCTCCCAGGTGGCCCTGCGCAGCAGCATCCCCGAGATCGTCGGCGCGGAGCACCGCGTCCGGGCCAACGGGCTGCTCGTGACCGGGCGTTCGCTTGCCATGATCGCCGGTTTCGCCTCATCGGGCCTGGTCGTGACACAACTCGGCTACTCCGCGGCGTTCGCGCTGGACGCCGCGACCTTCCTGGTCTCCGCGACCATGCTCTTCCTGCTGCCCGTCCGCACCAGGTCGGCCACCGGCCCCGCGGGCGCCGGCTCCGCGAAGGACTCCGGCGCCGCGCGCTGGACGGCCCGGATGCTGCTGGGCACCGCACCGGTACTCCTGGCGATGGTCGCCGTCCGGGCGGTCGACGGACTGGGCTCCTCGTCCCACAACGTCGCCCTCCCCATCTACTCCAGCAGCCTGGACCCCGACCATCCGGCCACGTTCATCAGCCAGTTCTGGGCCACCTGGGCCATCGGCAACATCGTCGCCCAGCAGGTGATCGGCCGGGTCACCAAGAAGTCCGGACGGACACCGGGGGAGCGGGCCTTCGCGCTCGGCGCCGTGGTGATGTCGGCCGGCTTCATCGTGGTCTTCAGCGGGCTGCCGACCGTGCCCGCCGTCATCGCCGCGCTCGTCGCCGGGGCCGCCGACGGGTTCACCGAGATCGTCTACGTGTCGAGGCTGCAGACCGCGCCCGACGAGCAGCGCGGCCGCCTCTTCGGGCTCACCGCCTCGGTGGAGAACTTCGGGTTCGGGCTCGGCATGCTCGTCAGCGGCGCCCTCCTGGAGGGCTTCTCGCCGCTGCAGGTGGTGGGCGCCTTCCACGGCCTCGCGATCGTCCTGTGCCTGATCCTGCTCGGCTGGCTTCTGCGCCGGGGCAGGACGGCACCCGACCCGCCCGCGGAGGAACCGGCAGACCGTGACCAGCCGACGGTGACGGAGGGACGCGGCTGATGGGCACCAGCGAGCCCGACCCGCGGATGGCCGTCATCGGCATGGCCTTCCGGCTGCCCGGCGCCGACACACCCGAGGACTTCTGGCGGATCATCCGGGACGGCACGGACTGCGTAACCCGCTTCACCGACGAGGAACTCGCCGCCGCCGGTGTGCCCGCCGAGGAGTACGAGGCGGAGGACTTCGTCGGCGCCTCAGGGCTCCTCGACGACATCGCCGGCTTCGACGCCCAGCACTTCGCCATGAGCCCCCGCGAGGCCCAGCTCACCGACCCGCAGCACCGTATGTTCCTGGAATGCGCCCAGCACGCCCTGGAGAACGCCGGCTACCCGGACGAACGGGACGGCACCCGCGCCGGCGTCTGGGCCAGCACCGGATACCACCTCTACACAATGCAGAACTACCTGCTCAACAACGTCCTGCCCAGCGGGCCGGTGCCCGACTGGACCTCGGGCATGCAGGTCACGGTCGGCAACTACGCCGACTTCACCGCCACCCGGGTCGCCTACCGGCTGGGCCTGACCGGACCCGCCGTCAACATCCAGACGGGCTGCTCCAGTTCCCTGGTCGGCCTGCAGTCGGCCGCGCAGTCGCTGCTCATGGGGGACTGCGACATCGCCCTCGTCGGCGCCACCGCCGTCCATGTGCCGCAGGTCCTGGGCTACCGCTATGTCAAGGGCTCGATCCTGTCCCGCTCCGGCCGTCTGCGGGCCTTCGACGCCGGCGCCGACGGCACCGTCGGAGGTACGGGCGTCCTGGCCGTCGTACTGAAGCGGCTGACGCGGGCGGAAGCCGACGGCGACACCATTCACGGCGTCGTCCGAGGCTGGGGCATCGGCAACGACGGCGCCGACAAGAAGGCCTTCACGGCCCCCAGCGCCCAGGGCCAGCGCGCGGCCATCCGCCAGGCCCTGCGACGCGCCGGCGTCGGCGCCGACACCATCGGCTACCTGGAGACCCACGGCACCGGCACGCTCAAGGGCGACCCCATCGAGTTCGACGGCGCGGCCGGCGCCTACCGCGAGGACACCGACCGCGCCGGCTACTGCGCCCTGGGCTCGACCAAGGCCAACATCGGCCACCTCGACGCCGCCTCCGGACTGGCCGGCCTCGTCAAGGCCCTGCTGGTCCTGCGCCACGGCGTCATCCCGCCCATGGCGAACTTCAGCGAACCCAACCCCCTCATCGACCTCGACCACAGCCCCTTCTACATCCCCCGGACCGCCCGGCCCTGGCCGAAGAGCGACGTCCCCCGCCGCGCGGGCCTCACCTCGCTCGGCGTGGGCGGCACCAACGTCCACCTGATCCTGGAACAGGCCCCCGAACCGGCGCCCCGGACCGGCGACACCGCGCCGCCTGATGTGCTGCTGGTCTCGGGGAGCAGCCGGGAGGCCCTCGCGGACAACGCCCGCGCCTTCCGCGACCGGTTACGTCAGCCGCCCGCACCGCACCAGGCGGACCTCGTCACCACCGCCGCCCTCGGCCGGGGCCACGGCCGTCACCGACTCGCGGCCCGAGGCTCCACCCCGGCAGCCCTCGCAGCGGCCCTCGACTCCTGGCTGACCGGAACCGCCCCGCCCACGGTCACCACGGGGACGCTATCCGGGGAAGGCACCCCACGCGTGGCGTTCCAGTTCACCGGGCAGGGCAGCCAATACCCCGGAATGGCCGACGCGCTCTACGCGCGTTTCCCCGCCGCACGCCAGGTGCTCGACACCTGCGACCAGCACTACCGGGGCCTCACCGGTGACTCCCTGCTCGACGCACTGCGCACGGCGGACCCGGCGGACGTACCGGGGGAGGGGCCGCTCGGGGAGACGGACACCGCGCAGCCCGCGCTGTTCGCCCTGCAGTGCGCCCTCGTCCGGCTCTGGCGCGCCGCCGGTGTCGAACCGTACGCCGTGACCGGGCACAGCGTCGGGGAGTACGCCGCGCTGTACACGGCCGGAGCCCTGACCCTGGAGGACGGGCTGCGCCTCACCACCGAACGAGGCCGGCTGATGCGGCAGCGCTGCGCGCCGGGCGCGATGGTCGCGGCGCCCGTCGACCGGGCCACCGCCCTCGCCCTGGCCGCCGAGGTCCCCGGACTGGAGGCGGCCGTGGCCAACGGGGACCGGACCCAGGTGCTCGCCGGGCCCGTCGCCGCGGTCGACCGGGCCTGCGTGCTGCTGGACGAACGCGGCACACCGGGCCGGCGGCTCCCGGTGACCCGCGCCTTCCACACCGCCATGATGGAACCGATGCTGGCCGAGTTCGAGAAGGTCCTCGGCGACGTGGACCTCCGGCCGGTGCGCATCCCCTTCGTCAGCGCCCTGGACGGCACGACCCGCCCGCCCGGCTGGACCCCTGACACGGACTACCTCGTACGCCACACCCGCGAACCCGTCCGCTACGACGAGGCGTTGCGCGGCATCGGCACCGAGTCGCCCGGCGTCCTGCTCGAGATAGGGCCGCACACCACCCTCAGCGGTCTGGCCCGCCGGGCCCTGCCCGACGTACCGGCGCTGCCGTCCCTGCGGCGCGGCACCGGACTCGGCGCCCTCTGGGGTGCGGCGGCGGGACTGCACTGCGCCGGAGCGAACATCGGCTGGGACGCGCTCCTGGCGGGCAGCGGTGGCAGACGCGTCCCGCTGCCCGGCTACCGATTCCAGCACCAGAACCACTGGATGGGGCCCCGGTCGACGCCCCTGTGCAAGAGAACAGCAGCGAGAAAGGGAACCGACG
This sequence comes from Streptomyces sp. NPDC055506, assembly GCF_053643595.1. Lineage (NCBI taxonomy): Bacteria > Bacillati > Actinomycetota > Actinomycetes > Kitasatosporales > Streptomycetaceae > Streptomyces > Streptomyces sp. NPDC055506. The sequence continues at coordinate 15,427 of NZ_JBSHKH010000082.1, forward strand.
TGGTGCAGCAAGAGGCAGCGGTCGCACGGGTACTCCAGAGCATCGTCGAGGCGACCGCCCGGCACCTCGGAGCGGATCCGTCGGCGATCGTCGGCGACGCGAACTTCTTCGACCTCGGCGCCGACTCGCTGCAGATGATCAGTGTGCTGCGGGAGCTGGAACAGGCGCATCACGTCAAGGTGACGATGAGACAGCTGCTCGAGGAGACGGGCACCCCGCGTCGGCTGGCGGAGTTCATCGTCGCCCGCATGCCGGACACGACCGGGCCGGCGCCGACCGGATCCCAGACGCCGGGTGCCGAGCCGACGCGGCCCGTCGCACCGGCACCCGCTCCGGAGCCCGTCGCGCCTGCACCCGCCCCAGAGCCCGTCCCACAGGCACCGACTCCGGAGCCCACCCCCGCCGCTACGGCCTCCGCTCCCGAGTACGCGACCCGCGAGGAACTGGAGGACCTCGCCCACAAGATCCAGCAGATGTCCCAGATACAGCTCCAGATGATGTCCCAGCTCTCCCAACTGCTCGCCCTCCAGACCGCCTCGGTGACGGACCGGCTCAACGGCAAGGTGGCCAAGTGACCGGGCTGAACGGCATCTCCGCGGCGCTGGACCAGGACCTGGCCGCGATGACCGAACTGTCGCGGCGCATCACGGAGCAGATGGGCGGTACGGCAGCCCCGATGCCGCCGCGAGTCCACGGGCCCCGCATGACGGTCGCGAAATCCTCCGGCATGGTCCAGGACGTCTCGCCGCAGACCCAGCAGGACCACCTGACCGACCTCGTACGCCGCTACACCGCCAGAACGCCGACCTCCAAGCGGATCGCCCAGCGCTACCGCCGCGTCCTGGCCGACAGCCGCGCCGTCGTCGGCTTCCGCAGCGGCACGAAGGAGATGCTGTACCCCATCGCCGGCCGCCGGGCGAGCGGGGCACGGCTCGAGGACGTCGACGGCAACGAGTACGTCGACATCACCATGGGCTTCGGCGTCCTGCTCTTCGGCCACGAGCCCGACTTCGTCACCGAGGCCGTGCGCGAGCACCTGTCCCGGGGCATCCAGCTCGGCCCCCGCACCATCGAGACCGGCGAGGCGGCCGAACTCCTCGCCGACCTCACCGGGCTGGAGCGGGTCGCCTTCGCCAACTCCGGTACGGAGGCGAACTCGGCGGCCATCCGCCTCGCCCGCGCCGCCACCGGCCGCGACAAGATCGTCTCGTTCCTGGGCGCCTACCACGGTCACGCCGACAACGTCCTGGGCCGGTCCTCGCACAGCGGCACCGACCAGATCACCGTGCCCGTCTCCCGGGGCATCCCGCAGGCCGCCGTCTCCGATCTGATGGTCCTCGACTACGGCAGCGACGCCGCCCTGGAGACGATCGCCCGGAACGCCGGCGACATCGCCGCGGTCGTCGTGGAGCCGGTGCAGAGCAGGCACCCCGAGCTCCAGCCGGTCGAGTTCGTGCGCAAGCTGCGGGAGCTGACCCGCCGCCACGGCATCGTGCTGCTCTTCGACGAGATGCTGACCGGCTTCCGCCCCGCCCCGCGCGGCGCGCAGGAGCTCTACGGCGTCACCCCGGACCTCGCCACCTACGGCAAGCTCCTCGGCGGCGGCTTCCCCATCGGCGCCATCGCCGGGCGCGCCGACATCATGGACGGCGTCGACGGCGGCCACTGGTCCTACGGCGACGACAGCTACCCGCCCGCCGACACCACCTTCTTCGGCGGTACGTACATCCAGCACCCGGTGTCGATGGTCGCCGCCCGCGCCGTCCTGACCCACCTCAAGGAGCACAGCCCGCACCTCCAGGAGCGCCTCAACGCGCGGACCGCCGAACTGGCCGCGACGCTGAACGGCTTCTTCGAGGCCGAGGAGTACCCGCTCCGGATGAGCCACTTCGGCTCCCAGTTCCGCTTCGAGCACCGCGCCGACATGGAGCTGCTGTACCACCATCTGATGCTGCGTGGCGTGCACGTGTGGGAGTGGCGCAACTTCTTCCTGTCCACCGCCCACTCGGACGGCGACATCGAGTTCATCGCCGACGCCGTACGGGACTCGCTGCGCGAACTGCGGTCGGCGGGCTTCTTCCCGGGGGCGCGGCCCGTGGCGCCGAAGACAGCACCACCGACGACGACACCGCCGCAGACAGAACAGCCGAAACCGGCACCGGAAACTCCCGCACCGACATCCGCCCCCGTGGCCTCCATGGCATGGAACGCCGCGGCAGTCGCCGCCCCTCGCACGGAGCCCGCGAAGGAAGCCGTCCCGCGCACGCCCGACTTCAGCGTCTACTTCTTCGGCGACTACCCACAGGACACCTCGGCACCCCGCCAGGGACAGTACGAACTCCTCATGGACGTCGCCCGGTTCGCCGACCGGCACGGTTTTCACTCGCTGTGGATGCCCGAACGGCACTTCCACTCCTTCGGCGGACTCTTCCCCAACCCGGCCGTGCTCGCCGCCGCGCTGTCCCGCGAGACCGAACGCATCCGGCTCAACGCGGGCTCGGTCGTCCTGCCCCTCCACGACCCCATCCGGGTCGCCGAGGAGTGGTCGATGGTCGACAACCTCTCCGCAGGGCGTGTCGGCATCGGTGTCGCCAGTGGCTGGAGCGCCAACGACTTCGTCTTCTTCCCCGACCGCTTCGGCCGGCACAAGGAGCTGATGTACGAACAGCTCGAGGAGGTACGGAAGTTCTGGCGCGGCGACGCCCTGCACCGGGCCGGCGGGGACGGCGAGGCCGAGGTGCGGCTCTTCCCCCGGCCGGTGCAGGACACCCCGCCCATGTACACCGCGGTGGTCGGCAACCCCGCCTCGTACGAACTCGCCGCCCGCCACGACCTGGGCATCGTCACCAATCTGATGACCCAGACCGTCGAGCAGCTCCGGGACAACATCGCCCTCTACCGGCGCACCCGGGCCTCGCACGGCCTGGACCCGGACGCCGGGCGCGTGGCCGTCCTGCTGCACACCTACCTCGCCGACGACCACGACACCGCGCGGACCGAGGCGTACGAACCGCTGTCCCGCTATATGCGCGCGTCCCTGTCCGTGTTCAGCGGCGTCACCAACAGCCTCGGGCACAGCATCGACCTGGCCGACCTGAGCGAGGACGACCTGGATGCCGTGTTCCGCCGCGCCTACGGCCGTTACTGCGACCAGCGCGCCCTGATCGGCACGGCGGACAGCGTGCGTCCGGTGGTGGACGCGGTGACCGCGGCCGGCGCCGACGAGATCGTCGCCCTCGTCGACTTCGGCGTCGCGGAGGACGCGCTGCGCGGGGGCCTGCCGCATCTGGACGCCCTGCGCCGCCGCTACCGGGAACCGGCTCCCTCCGCCCCCCGTGGTGCGCCTTTGTCGCCCGGCCAGGAACGGATCTGGTTCCTGGAGCGGCTTTTTCCGGGACGTACCGCCTACAACGAGGTCAAGGCGATCCGCCTCGACGGCCCACTCGACGTACCCGCTCTGCACGCGGCACTTCGCGGACTCGTCGTCCGTCACGAGGGGCTGCGAACCTTCTTCCGGGAAACCGGAGGGGAGCCCCAGCAGTTCGTGCTGCCGTCCGCCGAGCCCGACTTCGAGATCGTGGACGGCGCGCTCCAGGACGTACTCGCGGCCGAGAGCGCCCGCCGCTTCGACCTGGCGGACGGCCCGCTGTTCGTCACCCGGCTGGTCAGGCTCGCCGAGACGGAGCACGTCCTCGTACTGTCCCTGCACCACATCGTGGTCGACGCCGCCTCCGCCACGGTCCTCGCCCGCGACCTGTCCGCCCTCTACCGGGCCGCACGCGAGGGCACCACACCCGATCTCCCGGCCCTCACCTGGAGCTACGCCGACCACGCCCGGGCACTGGCGGCGGCCGCGAACAGCCCCGAGGCCGAGGAGGACCTGGCCCACTGGCGCCGCACCCTCGGCGGCGAGCTGCCCGTCCTCGCCCTGCCCACCGACCGGCCGCGCCCCGCGACGATGACCTCCAACGGCCGGGCGGTCTTCCACACCCTCGACCCGGAACTCTCCCGACGCCTGCGCGAGTTGAGCCGCAGCCGCCGCAGCACCCTGTTCATGACCCTGCTCGCCGGATACGCGACGATGCTGCACCGGATCACCGGACAGACGGACATCGTCGTCGGCACCCCGATCTCGGACCGTCCCGAGCGGGCCGAGCACCTGCTCGGCTTCTTCGTGAACACCCTCGCGCTGCGCCTCGACCTGTCGGGAGACCCGGCGTTCTCCGCGCTGCTGGAGCGCGTGCGCACGGTCGCCCTCGACGCGTACGACCACGCGCGGGTGCCCTTCGAGACGGTGGTGCGCGAGCTCGCCCCGGCCAGGGCGGTCGACCGGACCCCGGTGTTCCAGGCCTTCGCGGAGTTCCAGCGCGCCGAGCCGTTCCGCTTCGACCTGCCCGGTATCGAGGCCACCCCCCTGGACGCCGGACCGGACAAGTCCCTCACGGACCTCACCGTCTACTTCACCGACCAGCCGCACGGCATCCGCTGTCATCTGGAGTACAACACCGACCTGTTCGACCAGCACACCGTCGACCGGTTCTTCGACACCTTCCGGGACCTGCTCACGGCCGCGGTCGAAACCCCAGAGGCACCCCTGTCCCAGCTCGCCGGCACCGCCGTCGAGGCGGCGGCCGAGGGCGACCCCGTACCGCGGTCCTGGCAGTACGGCCCGTCCCGTCCGTCGTCGGACACCACCGTCCACGCCCTCTTCGCCCGGCAGGCGGCCGCCCAGCCGGACAACACGGCGGTGATCAGCGGAGACTCCCGACTGACCTACCGCGAACTGGACGATCGCGCCGAGCAGTTGGCCTCCGCTCTGCGAGCGCGGCCCACGAGGGGCGCCGACGAGCCGGGGACGGTGGCCCTGTGGCTGCCGTGCTCCGCCGACCTCGTCGTCGCCATGCTCGCCGTACTGAAGACCGGCTGCGCCTACGTCCCGCTCGATCCCTCCCTCGGCCGGGCGCGCGCCGAGCAGGTCATCGCCGAGTGCGGGGCCCGGACGCTGGTGTCCACGCGGGAGGAGGCGGCGGCCCTGAAGCTGCCCGGGCACGTGACCGTCGTACCGCCGGACGCCACCGCACCGCGCCCGCAGGACGACGCGTCCACCCCCGACGACCGGTCCCCGTGCTGTGTCCTCTACACCTCGGGCAGCACCGGCACGCCCAAGGGCGTCGTGGTGGCACACCGAGGCGTCGTCGACCTCTGCCAGTGGCAGCACCGGCGCTTCGCCTTCACCCGGGCCGACCGCAGTGCCGTCGTGTGCAGCCAGAGCTTCGACGCCTCGCTCCTGGAGATCTGGCCGGCGCTGACCGCGGGAGCGTCGATCGTCGTCGCCGACGAGGAACTGCGCAGGGATCCGCGGTCCCTGGCCCGGTGGTACACCCAGCAGGGCATCACCTTCTCGATCCTGCCCACCGCACTCGGCGAACAGGTGCTCCGCCTGCCCCCGGCCGACCAGCCGCCCCTGCGTCACCTGCTGCTCGGTGGCGATGTGCTGCGCACCCGGCCGCGGCCCGAGGCGCCGTACGAGACGGTGAACGTGTACGGGCCCACCGAGGTCACCGTGCTGTGCACCACGCACACCGTGCCCGCACAGGGTGAGGACCCCGACGCCGCGATCGCGCTCGGGCGTCCGGCCGACAACGTGACGCTGAGCGTGCTCGACGCGTCCGGCACCCCGGTGCCCGTCGGCACGGCGGGGGAGTTGTACGTCGGCGGCCCCGGTGTTGCCTCCGGCTATCTGCACCGCGCCGAACTCACCGAGGAGCGCTTCCTGGCTGACCCCCACGGAGGCCCGGACGCCCGCCGGTACCGCACCGGCGACCTGGTCCGCTGGAGGGGCGACGGGACGCTGGAGTTCTGCGGCCGGGCCGACGACCAGGTGAAGATCCGGGGCTTCCGGGTCGAACCGGAAGAGGTCTCCCGTGCGCTCAACGCCCTGGACGGAGTGCGCGAGGCTGCCGTCCTGGCCCGCCGTAACGACCGCGGTGAGGCGTACCTCGCGGCCTACGCCGTCCCCGCCGACCCGGTCGGCACGGCGGCCGACGACCGGCAGGCGTTCGCCGACCTCGTGGCCGAGGAACTGGCGGCCCGGCTGCCGGAGTACCTCGTACCGCGTGCCTGGCGGGTCCTGCCGGCCCTTCCCCTGACGGGCAACGGCAAGCTGGACCGATCCGCGCTGCCGGCGCCCGACCTCGTCACCACGGCCCCGAGCCCCAGGGCGGGCACCACCGTCACCGACGCGCCGGAGGCCGGTCACGGCACGGACGTCGAGCGGCGCGTACGGCGGCTGTGGGCGGACGAGTTCGGCATCGACGCGGACGCCATCGCGGCCGACACCTCGTTCTTCGACCTGGGCGGCCACTCGATCACCGCGATGCGACTGGTCAACCAGGTCCGCGAGGAGTTCGGCACCGACTACCCGATGCTGAGCTTCTACCAGGAGCCGACACTGCGGGCCATGACGGCCCAACTGGCCCTGGCAGCGGGCGAGATGCCGTCGGCCTCGGAATCCGAACCCGGCGAAGGGCATGGCTCGGTGATACGCCGGGCACCCGCCACCACTCAGCAGTCCCGTTTCGCCAAGGTGCACGCCGAACACCTCCTGCCCCAGGTCTTCAACGTCGCCCTGCGGATCACCCTCTCCGGAGACCTGGACGTGGCGGCCCTGCGCACGGCCCTGACCGGCCTCGTCGAGCGGCACGAGGGACTCCGGACGCGTCTGGTCCCCAGCGGGGACGGCTGGGAGCAGCAGGTGCTCCGGCCCGGCGTCGTGGAACTGCCGGTCGAGGACCTCACCGCACGGCCCGCCGGGGAGCGGCAGACGGCCCTGGACACGGCCGCCACGGAGGCCGCCGAAACACCGATCGACCCCGCCCACGACACGCCGATGACCGTGCGCCTCCTGCGCACCGGCGAGAGCACCTGGGTCCTGCTCCTCGTCCTGCACCACTCCGCCTGCGACGGCTGGTCCGTCAGCCTGCTGCTGAAGGAACTGGCCGCGCTCTACGGGGCCGCCGTACGGGGCGAACCCCACACCCTGCCTCCCGTGGAGTGCCAGCCGGCGGAGTACGCCCACTGGCAGCAGGGCCAGACGGACAAGGCCGCCGACGAACGCAAGCTGCGGTTCTGGCTGCGCGAACTCGACGGAGTGCCGTTCAGCGTCGACCTGCCCCTGGACCGGCCCCGGCCGGAGAAGGCGAGCGGCCGGGGCGGCGCCGTGATGTTCACCGTGCCGGCCGAGGTCCGGACCGCCGTGGAACGGCTGGCGCGGCAGCGGGGCACGACGCCCTTCGTGGTCACGGCGGCGGCTCTGGGCCGGCTGCTCGCGCGGAAGTCCGGGCAGAGCGACATCGTGTTCAACGTCTCCTACGCCAACCGGGAACGGCGCGCGTTCGAATCCCTGCTGGCCTGCACGATCACCGGCTTCGCGCTGCCCGTGCGCGACGGAGCCACCGGCTCCTTCACCGGCCTGACGGACCGCATCGCCCGCACGGCGGTGGAGTGCATGGACCGGGCCATGCCGGTACGCCTGATCGCCCCCGCGTTGCAGGAGCGTACGGGCGTGGCCGTGCCGGACCGGCTGGACGTCGGCTTCGCCTACCAGAGCTCCCTGGACGCCGAGATCGAACTGCCCGGGCTGACCACGGCCATCGAGGACCTCGCGCCCGCCGCGTCCCGCACGGAACTCACCTTCGGCCTCGTCCCGGCCGGGGACCGGCTCCAGGGCTTCGTCGAGTACTCGGCCGACCTCTGGGACCGCACCACGATCGAGGGCTGGACCCGTGACTACGTCGCCCTCTTGCGCGACGAGACCGGCAGCGCGCTCGGGGACTGACCCCGGTCCGTGTCGCCGCCTCTCCTGGGGCGGCGACGCGGGGATGTCCCCGTCGACCCCGACCACAAGGGGAGCAGAGCGTTCGTCCCGACTCATTGACAGGTCCGTACCAACACGCCACGCTCTGAGAGCGCTCTCAAAGCTTCCCGCATCGGCCCCCTGTCGAACGGAGAAAGAGCATGTTACGGACCCTCAGGCGCCGGGCCACGGCCCTCGGACTGTCCCTCGCGACGGTCCTCGGCGGCTCACTGCTCGCGACCGGAGCCGCCGAGCCGGCCCACGCCGCCGTCCCGGCGACGATCCCCCTGAAGATCACCAACAACTCGGCCCGCGGCGAGCAGGTGTACATCTACAACCTCGGCACGGAACTGTCGACCGGACGCCAGGGCTGGGCCGACGCCGACGGCACCTTCCACCCCTGGCCGGCGGGCGGAAACCCGCCGACCCCCGCCCCCGACGCATCCATCCCGGGCCCGGCCGCGGGCCAGTCGAAGACGATCCGCATGCCGAAGTTCTCCGGCCGGGTGTACTTCTCCTACGGCCAGAAACTGGTGTTCAAGCTGACCACCGGAGGCCTCGTCCAGCCCGCCGTGCAGAACCCGGCCGACCCCAACCGGAACATCCTGTTCAACTGGTCCGAGTACACACTCAACGACTCGGGCCTGTGGATCAACAGCACACAGGTCGACATGTTCTCCGCGCCCTACGCGGTAGGAGTGCAGCGAGCCGACGGATCCACCGCGAGCACCGGCCGGCTCAAGCCCGGCGGATACAACGGCGTCTTCAACGCCCTCAGAGGACAGCCCGGAGGCTGGGCCAACCTGATCCAGACCCGGCCCGACGGCACCGTACTGCGCGCCCTGTCCCCGTTGTACGGACTGGAGACCGGCGCACTGCCCGCCACCGTCATGGACGACTACACCAACCGCGTCTGGCAGAAGTACTCCACCTCGACCCTGACGGTCACACCGTTCGCTGACCAGCCCGGCACCAAGTACTACGGCCGGGTCTCCGGCGGCGTCATGAACTTCACCAACAGCGCCGGCGCCACCGTCACCCGCTTCGAAAAGCCGGACGCTTCCTCGATCTTCGGCTGTCACAGGAAACTGGACGCGCCGAACGACCTGGTCCGCGGCCCGATCTCACGCACCCTGTGCGCCGGCTTCAACCGCTCCACGCTGCTGGTCAACCCCAACCAGCCGGACTCCGGCGCCGACGCCTTCTACAAGGACAACGTCACCAACCACTACGCCCGCAAGATCCACGCGCAAACGGTCGACGGCAAGGCCTACGCGTTCGCCTTCGACGACGTGGGCCACCACGAGTCACTCGTACACGACGGCAGCCCGCGCCAGGCCTATCTCACCCTCGACCCGTTCAACTGACGGCAAAGTTGACGGTTCAGCAGTTCTGAAAATCAAATACAACTTTACTGTTCCTTGGTGTAGATGAACTGCGGTTTACGTGAGCCTCATTGACACCACGCGGTGACTGCAGACCCTCCCGTAACAGGAGGGTCTGGTCACTGTCCCCCCATGCGATGGTGAGAGGCACCAACGAAATGACGATGAATCGCACCCTGCGGTACGGCGGCCGCACACTGGCGTTGACGGCGACGGCCCTCGGGGTGATCGCGACGGCGGCCGTGCCCGCCACGGCAGAGGAACAGCCCACCGCGGAACAGATCATGGCCGACTGCGCCTCCGGAGAGGGCAAGTGCTCCTTCAACTCCCCGGTGCTCGGCAAGGCGTACCTCGGTGAGCCGCGTCAGGTTTCCGAACTGCTCTTCAACTGCACCGACTCGCCCGCCGCCCAGTCGATGTCCTGGGCCGACACCGTCGGTTCCTCCCACTCGGTGGGAGGCTCGGTCACCGTCGGCGGAGGCATCGAAGGCATCATCACGGCCAGTGTCACCGCGACGTACAACTACACATGGCAGAGCTCGCACACGGAGACGAGTTCCTTCACCGTGAACGTGAAGCCGGGAGAAGTGGGCTGGATCTCCCGCGCCCAGGTGATGCGGCAGATATCCGGCACCTGGCAGACCCACTACGACGACCCCAAGTGGGGCCACTACTACTGGTTCGTCCCCGACGTGGTCACCGGACCGGCCCCGAACGGCACGGACGGCAAGCACAGCGCGGTCGTGGTCAAGTCCCGCAAGATGACAGCCGACGAGAAGAAGCTGTGCTCCACCGGCAACACCCAGGACGAGGTCTTCACCAGGTGATGAGTGTGTTCGGCGGGGTCGACGACCTCGAGCTCTTTCTCTCGCGCTGCCGCGCCATGACCGTCGGCTTCGTGCCGGCCTGTTTCGCCGTCACGGTCTTCTTCATCGCGGAAGAGGGCTGGCACTTCGGCCTGCTCCTGAGCTGCGTTCTGCCGCCGATCGCCGCTTGTCTGGGGATCCGGGGCAAGCGGGAGATCCGTCCGTGGATGGCGGCCGCGGGGCTCGCTCTCGCGCTCGCCGCGCTGCCGTTGACCTTCGTCGTGGCGTCGCTCGAGAGCTCGTGACCCCACCGGGCTGCCGTACGGTGTACCGGTCCCGTGAAGTACCGGTGAAAACCCTGTGGAAGCGCTGTGGGTGGGGCCGTCTATGCTGCTCCGGACGATCACGCGGGACAGGGGAGGACGCGGCATGTTCGGCAGGCTGTTCGGGAGGGGTGCGGAGAGACCTGGGGCGGATCCGCACGCCCTTCCCGTCCCGCGCAGACAGAAGAACGGCATATACACGCTGCGCGCGCTCGGGGACGCGCGGGTGCTCGCCCTCGTGGAGGCGGCCGACGCCGGTGACTGGGAGGCCGTCAAGGCGGCGCTGGCCCCCTTCGACCTCGGCCGCGATCACCTGGTCCTCGCTGAACTGGCCGACCTGGACGGGGTGCAGGACTGGATCGGCCGGGCCGTCGAGGAGGACAAGGAACACCGGGCGACCGCCCTGCTGATATCCGGGACGCGCCACATCAGCTGGGGCTGGGAGGCGCGCACAGCCGAACGCGCCGTGAACGTCACACAGGAGCAGTGGCGGGTCTTCCACGAGCGGCTCGAGATCGCCGAGGAGCAGCTGCTCGAGGCCGCCGAGCTGCGGCCGGAATGGGTCACGCCGTGGCGCCGCCTGCTCACCTCCGGCCGTGGCATGTCGCTGGGTCCCGCCACCAACGAGACCCGGCTCGAAGCCGCCCTGCGTCGCGACCCGCTGGACCTGGAGACCCACGTCGAGCGGGTGGCGCAGTTGCAGCCCCGCTGGGGCGGCAAGCCGGGGCAGGCCCTGCGGTTCGCCCAGGAAGCGGTCTCCCGAGTCCCGCAGGGGCACCGCCTCGGCTGCGTGATCGCCATGGCGTACATCGAGGAGTGGGTCGAGTCGGAGCGCGGGGACTACCTCCAGACCTCCGAGACCCAGGCGCAGTTGCGCGAAGCAGCCGACCACAGCATCCTCCACCCCGCCTACGTGTGGCGCCCGGGCTGGCAGCACGACTTCAACATGTTCGCCATGGCCCTCTCGCTGGCCGGTGAGCGCCACACGGTCCGGCGCGTCTTCCAGACACTGGACGGCGCCTACACCAAGTGGCCCTGGACCTACTTCGCGGACCCCGAGAAGCAGTTCGCCCGCCACCAGCGCCGCGCCTGAGCACACGTCGGGCGTGCCGCGCGCACGCCGAGCCCGCCCGCGCACCGCTCCACGCCGCCCGGCCCACCCGTCGCCCCTCCCACCCCGGACCGAACTGATGACTCTGCCCGACACCGCCACGAACCCGGCCGCCACCGACCGCACCTTCCAGGTCGACCTCCGCGGCCTGGTGGACCTCCTCTCCCACCATCTCTACTCCAGCCCCCGCGTCTACCTGCGCGAACTCATGCAGAACGCGGTCGACGCCCTCACCGCACGGCACGCCGTCGAGCCTCACGGCGCCTTCGGCATCCGCCTGTACGCCGACGGCTCCGTGGTCCGCGTCGAGGACGACGGCGTCGGTCTCACCGAGGCCGATGTGCACACCTTCCTCGCCACCATCGGCCGCAGCAGCAAGCGCGCCGAGCAGGTCGCCGAGCAACGCGCGGACTTCATCGGCCAGTTCGGCATCGGCCTGCTCTCCTGCTTCCTCGTCGCGGACGAGATCCACGTCCTCAGCCGCTCCGCACGCACCCCCGACGCCCCCGCCGTGGAATGGCGCGGCCGCGGCGACGGCAGCTACACCGTCCGCACCCTGCCCGCCTCCGCCCGCCCCCGGCCCGGCACCACCGTCACCCTGACACCGCGCGCCGACGCGGGCGAGTGGACCCGCCCGGCGCAAGTGCACGCGCTGGCCCGCCACTTCGGTTCGCTGCTGCGCTACCCGGTCACCTTCGACGACAGCACAGGCGGCCCAGGCACGCCCGTGAACCCCGAGAAACCCGCACCCTGGGCCCGCACGTACCCCACCCCGGGAGCCCGCTCCCGCGCACTGGCCGCGTACGGCGAGGACGTCTTTGGATTCACCCCGCTGGACACCATCGAGCTGGACCTGCCGGCCGTCGGCCTGAAGGGCATCGCCTGCGTCCTGCCCGAGACGGTGCCGGCCGGCCGCCGCCACGGCCACCGCGTGCACGTCAAGGGCATGCTGCTGTCCGAGCAGGCCGAGGAGATCCTGCCCGAGTGGGCGTTCTTCGTCCGCTGCGTCGTCGACGCCGAGAGCCTGCGCCCGACCGCGTCCCGCGAGTCCCTGTACGAGGACGACACCCTCGCCGCCGTCCGTGACGCCCTCGCCGAGCGGCTGCGCGCCTGGATCGCCCGGGCCGCCGCCAGCGACCCGGACCTGCTGCACCGATTCCTCCAGGCCCACCACCTCGCCGTCAAGTCGCTCGCGGTGCACGACGACGAGATCCTGCGGATGCTGCTGCCCTGGCTGCCGTTCGAGACCACCGACGGTCACACCACCCTCGACGAGTTCGCCCGCACCCACCGCACCGTGCTGGTGACCTCGACCGTGGAGGAGTTCCGGCAGGTCGCCGCCATCGCCTCGGCCGCCGGGCTCGGCGTCGTCAACGGCGGCTACACCTACGACCGCGAACTGGTGCACCGGCTGCCCGAGATCAGGCCCGAGGCCGCCGTCGCCGACCTCGACCCGGCGACCCTCACCGCCCACCTCGACCCCGTCGACCGGGAGACGGAACTGGCCGCCGCGGCCTACCTCGCCCAGGCCCGCGACGCGCTCGCCGTCTTCGACTGCGACGTCGCGCTGCGCACCTTCCAGCCCGCCTCCGCCCCCGCCCTCCTCGTAGACAGCCGCGAGGCCCGGCACGAACGCACCCGCTCCCAGCTCGCCCGCGAGCAGGAAGGCGGCCTGTGGGGCGACATCCTCGGCGCCCTGCGCCAGGAGGCCCCGCGCGCCCAGCTGATCCTCAACCAGCTCAACCCGCTGGTGCGCACCGCCGTCACCATCGACGAACCCGAGCTGGCCCGCACCAGCGCCGAAGCCCTCTACGGGCAGGCCGCGATGCTGTCCCGGCGCCCCCTCAGGCCCGCCGAATCGAGCCTCATCAACCGCTCCTTCCTCGACCTCCTCGCCCACGCCCTCCGCAAGGACAGCTGACGATGCCCACCGCACCCCATCCCCAGAACACCGACGAGCTGTACGAGGCGCTCCAGGAGAACGACCGGCGCCCCTACGGCCGTACCCGCACCGTCACCGCCGAGGAACTCGTCGACGCCGCCGAGCAGTTCGCCGACCCCGTCCCGCTCGTCCACGCGCTCCTCGAACTGCAGGAGGCGTACACCTACGGCGCCGAGCCCCGGAAGTCGCCCGTCGTCTTCGCCCGCCTGCTCACCCTCTTCGACGAGCAGCCCGACGTCTTCGACGAGCGCCTGCGCCACATGCTGTTCTGGCGGTTCAAGTGGGTCGCCAACGCCCTGCGCGCACTGCCCGAGATACCGCTGGCCAGCCTGCGCCAGTGGCAGCAGGAGATGCGCGACCGCTACGAGAAGGCCGGCCTCGGCCTCCAGCCCTGCTACGGGCAGGCGTACCAGCTCGCCGTCCACGTAGGAGAGGACACCACCCTCGCCTACGAGCTGTGGGCGAGCCGCACCCGCACCAGGCTCAGCGACTGCGAAGCATGCGAAACCTGCGAGCGCGCCCTGTACCACCTCACGGCCGGCGACGACGAGCGGGCGCTGCGCGCCTGGGAACCCGTCCTGGCAGGGAAGGAATCCTGCCAGGAGGAACCGGCCCGCTCCGTCTCCTACGCACTGCTGCCCCTGCTGCGCACCGGCCGCACCGACCGGGCCCGCGAACTGCACCTGGCCGGGTACCGAGGCTGCCGCCGCAACCCCTCGATGGCCCAGGAGGTCGGCAGACACCTGGAGTTCTGCGCGCTGACCGGCAACGAGGCGCGCGGTCTTGAACTGCTCGCCGAGAACCGCAGCCTGTTCGACGAGGTGGACTCGCCGCTGGACCTGCTGTCCTTCCTCACCGGTGTGGAGGTCCTCCTCCAGCGGGTCGAGAGCCTCGGCCACGGCGAACTGCCCGCCCCCGGCTACTCGGGCCGCACCTGGACCGTGGCCGGCCTGCGCGCCGAGGTGCGCGGCCGCGCCGACGACCTCGCCGCCCGCTTCGACACCCGCAACGGAACCACGGCCCACACCGACCGCCGCAGGGCCCGCCTCGACCGCGCCCCGCTCCTGGAGTCGCTGGAACTGACCCTGCGCCCCCGCAGCCTCGACGACGTCGCTCCGGCCGCCCCGGTCACCGCGCCCGCCGCCCGCCCGGCCGCTGCCGTCCCCGAGTCGCTGCCCGAACTCATCCTCCGGGCAAGGACCCTGGACGAGCAGGGCCACCCGGACGCACACGCCTGCTGGGCGCGGCTGCGCACACTCGTCGCCGCCCGCGACTACACCCACCCCGACGACCCGGCCGTCGGCCCGCTCGTACAACTGCGCGCCGACCTGCTCGCCGAAGAGGCCGACCGGGCGGGCGAGAAGGACGAGTTCGCCGACGCCGCCGCCCTCCACGAGGAGGCCGCGGCCCTGTACGACGACGCCGGAGCGCCGGGCCAGGCGGCGCTCGCCCGCGCCTGCGCCCTGCTCGCCACGGCCGAACTCCCCGCCGAGGACACCGACGGAGCGCAGACGAAGGCCGCCGCGCTGACCGCCGCCCACGCCTCCATGGTCCGCCTGCACGAGGAGACGCCCGGCCTCACCCCGTACCTGGAGGCCCGTCTGCTGCGGCTGCGGGCCACCGCGCTGGCCCTGCGCCTGCAGGCCTCGGGAAGCGAGGAGCACGTCGCGCCGGTCTTCGCCGAGGTGGAGCTGCTGCACGCGTTCGCAACCCGTCACGACATCGCCGGCCAGATCTCCGGCGCTCTGCTGCTGCGGGCCGGCACCTACGCCATGTCCGGCGACCTGCCCGCCGCGGTCACCGAGGCCGACGCGCTCCTCGACCGGCTGAAGGCGCAGGGCCCTGCCTGGCACCTGCCCCGCACGCTCGGGTTGCGCGGCCGGCTCCGGCTCGGCCTCCAGGACGCGCAGGCCGCGCACGCGGACCTGACCGAGGGCCTGCGACGAGCTGCCGACTGGCCGGCCGACACGGTCGACACCACCCGCCTCCACGGTGATCTGGCCGAGGTGTGCATGCACCTCGGCCGCCCGGACGAGGCACTGCGGCACTTGACGCGCTCCGCGGAGCTGGACCTCCGCCGCGGCAGCCGCACGGACGCGTTCTGCGCCTACGGCAACGCGGCCCAGCTCAGCCTCGACCTGGGCCGCGTCGAGGACTGCATCGCCCTCCTGGACTCCCTGCTCGCCGAACCCGACGCCGCCGCAGGGGAACTGGACGACCGGCTCGTCGCCCAACTGCGCCTGACCCGCGCCCGAGCGCTGCACGCGGGCGAGGACCTCAAGGCCGCCACGGCGGAGTTCGTCGCCCTCGCGGCCGAGTCGGCCGGCTGGGACGACGACCCCGGGAGCCACGCCATGATCGCCGCCGAGACCGCCGTACTTCTCGGCGAGTCCGGCGAGTTCGGCCGGGCCCGCGAAGCCGCGGACCAGGCACGCGCCGCCCACGCCCGGGCCCCGCGCTACGAGCAGCTCAGCAGCTGCCTGCGCGAACTAGCCCGCCTCCAGTCCCAGCAGCAGCGCGCCGACGGCCTGACCGACGCCCTCGCCCTGCTCTCAGACGCGGGCCGGATCGCCGACGAGGCCCGCGCCGCCGGGTACGAGCCGCGCGGCCGCTCCCTGGACACCGCCCTGGCCTACGAATACGGACGGGTCAACGCCTACGCCGGCGCGTACGAGGACGCACTGGCCGCCCTTGACAAGGCCCTCGCCCTGCTCGGCGAGCCGGGACCGGAGGAGGACCGGGCCGGGGAATGGGCCGAGTGCGTCCGCCTCGCGGGTGCCGTGGAGGGCATCTACCTGGAACGCCCCGCCCCCGCCCTCACCCGCCTCGACGCGGCGGTCTCCCGCCTGACCGCCCTGGGCCACACCGAGGAGACCGAGCCGCTGACGTCGTTGGCGGCCCGGCTCCGCGACGAGGAGTGACCCCGGGGGAGAGGAACGCGCCGGGCCGCACCGGCGCGGGCATGCCGTCGGCCGGCGGCGGGCAGTGCTGAACCAAGTCTAAGGAAGGTGGCGTTGTGGCCGCAGTTCACGTCTGCTCGCTCAAGGTCGACACCCCCCAGCTGATCGCGCCGGGAACCACGTACAGGATCGTGCGGTTCCCCTTCGGCACGGCGGAGTCATCGGACGGATTCGAGATGCACCAGGCCGTCCAGCCGGACGGCTACGTCGTGAGCAACTGGGCGACAGACGACCGCAGCGGC
Organism: Streptomyces sp. NPDC055506; assembly: GCF_053643595.1. Lineage (NCBI taxonomy): Bacteria > Bacillati > Actinomycetota > Actinomycetes > Kitasatosporales > Streptomycetaceae > Streptomyces > Streptomyces sp. NPDC055506. The sequence continues at coordinate 32,051 of NZ_JBSHKH010000082.1, forward strand.
CTGATCTGGCCCTCCAAAGCCGGCTGGGGCCAGCTGCACGCGATGATCCAGTGGGAGTCCGCCAGTGGCACGGGCGGCTACACCGAACTGCGCGACCAGTACGTCCGCGACCCACTGGGCCTGACGCCCACCCCCAACGACACCACGGCGACCGAACACCGCACACCGACACCCGGAGGCCAGTACTACGTCAAGAACCACGGCATCTTCGTCGCCCCGGGCACCCCGATCGCACTCCGTGTCACGCACAACGACGCCGCTTCCCGTCTCCTGACCCTCGCCGAGTTCAAGCTCGTCATCCACGATGCCGCCTAGCGCTCCGGGCACGCCGATTCCACCGGATGCCTGACCGCCTCGTGTGAGCGGCCCGGCAACGTGGGACCGATGCTCCATGCGCATCGTGCTCACCGGGTCGACCGGACACGCCGGTTCCGTCGTACGCCGCCCACGGGCCGTGGCCGGGCACGCCCGCGCAGGTCGCGCCCGGCGGCTGCCCGACAGCCCCGGCGTGCGCGACGAGACGACCTGTCAGGCGCCGGACGCGACGCGGCGGTGCCGGTGACCGCCGAGGCGGCCGGCACGGCCGACCCGACCCCGGCGCGCCACAGACCGCCGCGTGTGCTCGCGCTGCTCGCCACCGCCCACGGCGGGCCCGCCTTGGCGGTCACCGTCATCACGGGCCTGCTGGCGCTCCGCGGCGGCCTGCGCCCGTTCCACGCCGTCGCCGTCACGGCGGCGGTGTTCACCGGCCAGCTCACGATCGGCTGGGGCAACGACCTGCTCGACCGCGCACGCGACCGCGCCGTGGGCCGCACCGACAAGCCGCTGGCCGCCGGCTCCCTCCCGGCCGGCCGGGTGGTGCGCGCCCTCGTCGTGGCCGCCGTCGCCTCCCTCGTGCTGTCCGCACTCGCCGGCTGGCGCAGCGCGCTGGTCAATGTCGTCCTCGCCACCGGCGCGGGCCACGCCTACAACCTCGGGCTCAAGGCGACCCGGTGGTCCTGGGCGCCGTACGCGTGCGGCTTCGGGACGCTGCCCTCGGTCGTCACCCTCGCCGGACCGGCACCCCACTGGGCGCCCTGGTGGATGACCGGCGCCGGCGCCGCACTAGGCGTCGGAGCGCATCTGCTCAACGTGCTGCCCGACCTCGCCGACGACGAACGCACCGGTGTCCGCGGCCTGCCGCACCGGATCGGCGAGCACCGCTCACGCGTCCTGGCCGCCGTGCTGCTCACCGCCGCCTCGGCGCTCGCCGTGGCCGGTCCCGCCGGATCCCCTCCCGTGTGGACCTTGGCGACCCTGGCCCTGGTGGTCGTCCTCGCGGTGTTCACGCTGTTCGCCCGCGGGCGCGCCCCCTTCCGTGCCGCGGTGACCATCGCCCTGCTCGACGTCGCGCTGCTGACGGCCGGCTGATGACGCGGCAGACGTCGCGACCGCCCCGGCGGCCCCACTCGACCGCGTCGGCCGGGTGCTCGTCGCCCCCCACCGCCCGATCCCTGGAGCCAGCATGACCATGCGCGTCCTCAGTGTCCGCGGCACCCTGCCCGAGCACTGCCACCGGCAGGAGGAGATCACCGAGTCCGTCACCACCACACTGGTCGGGAACACCGTCGATCGCGGCGTTGTCGAACGGTTCCACCGCAACGTGGGAGTCGAGACCCGGCACACCGTGCTCCCGCTGGAGGAGTACGGCCGCATCGAGGACTTCGGCCAGTCCAACGACGTCTTCATCCGGGCCGGCGTCGAACTCGGTGGTCGCGCGGTCGTCGACGCGCTCAAGAGCGTCGACCTCACACCGGCCGACGTCGACTACATCGTCTCGTGCACGGTGACCGGCCTGGCCGTGCCCTCCCTCGAGGCCCGTGTCGCGGCGGAGATCGGCCTGCGCCCCGACGTGGTGCGCCTGCCCCTCGTCGGCCTCGGCTGCGTCGCCGGCGCGGCCGGCATCGCCCGCCTCCACGATCTGCTGCGCGGCCGCCCGGACGCGGTGGCGGTACTGATGTCGGTCGAGTTGTGCTCCCTCACGCTCCAGCGCGACGACACCTCGGTCGCCAACTTCGTGGCCAGCGGCCTGTTCGGGGACGGCGCCGCGGCCGTGGTCGCCGTCGGGTGCGAGCACCCCCTCGCACAGTCCGACGACCCCGCCGCTCCCGAAGTGCTCGCCTCGCGCAGCCGTCTCTACCCCGACTCGGAACGCATGATGGGCTGGGAGATCGGCTCCGGCGGATTCAGAGTCGTACTTGATTCCGCCGTCCCCGACCTGGTGCGCCGGCACGTCGGCGACGATGTCCGCGGCTTCCTCGCCGATCACGGCCTGACCTGCGGTGATCTCGACTGGTACGTCGCGCACCCCGGCGGCCCCAAGGTCCTCGAGGCCTTGCAGGACGCCCTCGGCGTCGAGCGCGACGCGTTGAGCGTGACCTGGGAATCGCTGCGCCGGATCGGCAATCTGTCCTCCTCCTCGGTGCTGCACGTCATGGCGGACACACTCGCCGACCGACCGCCCCCGCCCGGCTCGTACGGACTCATGCTCGCCATGGGTCCGGGCTTCTGCTCCGAACTCGTGCTCCTCCGCGCCGCGGGCGGTGAGCGGTGACCAGCGAGCTCCTCTTCACGATCCTGGTACTGGCCGTGGGCCTGGAGAGGGTGGCCGAGCTGGCCGTCTCCCGCCGCAACGCCGCGTGGAGCCTCGGGCGGGGCGGCGTGGAGTCCGGCCGGGGGCACTACCCGTTCATGGTGCTGCTGCACACGGGCCTGCTCGTCGGCGCGCTCGTCGAGGTGTGGATCCGCAGGCCGGACGCCGTACCGGTCCTGGCCTGGGCCATGCTCGCCCTCGTCGCGCTCGCGCAGGGGCTGCGCTGGTGGTGCGTCGCCACCCTGGGCCGGCAGTGGAACACCCGGGTGATCGTCGTGCCGGGCGCCGCGCGCGTGACCGGCGGACCCTACCGCTGGATCCCGCACCCGAATTATGCCGCCGTCGCCGTGGAAGGGCTCGCGCTGCCCCTCGTCCACTCGGCCTGGGCCACGGCGATCGTCTTCACCGCGCTGAACGGATCCCTGCTCGCCACCCGCATCCGCGCCGAGGACGCCGCCCTGGCACGGCTGGCCTGAGGAGGCACCCATGGACCTGCTCGTCGTCGGCGGCGGACCCGCGGGCCTGGCCACGGCTCTGCACGCGGCCCGGGCGGGGCTCGAGGTCTCCGTCTGGGAGCGGCGCGCCGGCATCGTCGACAAGGCGTGCGGCGAGGGCCTGATGCCGGGCGCCGTCGCCGCCCTGGCAGCGCTGGGCGTGCACCCGCCAGGGCGCGACCTGCGAGGAATCCGCTATGTCGCGGGCCCCCGCCGGGTCGACGCGGACTTCCGGGCGGGCCCGGGGCGCGGGGTGCGCCGTACGACATTGCACGCGCTGCTGCGCGAGTCGGTGCTGGCAGCGGGCGTACGCGTCGAACAGCGCACCGCGCGTCATGTCGCGCAGGACCAGGACGGGGTGACAGTCGACGGCACTCGCGCCCGTCACCTCGTGGCGGCCGACGGCCTGCACTCGCCGATCCGCCGCACCCTCGGGCTGAACCGGCCGCGCCGAGCCCGCCCCCGGCACGGGCTGCGGCGCCACTACACGCTCGCCCCCTGGAGCGACCACGTCGAGGTGTACTGGTCCCGGGACGCGGAGGCCTATGTGACCCCGGTGGCCGACGACCTCGTGGGCGTCGCGGTCCTCACCACCGCCCGCCGCCCCTACGACGCCCACCTCGCCGCGTTCCCCGAGCTCCGGGAGCGGCTGGCCGGGGCCGCCTCCGCCGGACCGGTCCGGGGCGCGGGCCCGTTCCGCCAGGCCGCCAGCACGCGCACAGCCGGCCGGGTGCTGCTCGTGGGCGATGCCGCCGGCTACGTCGACGCGCTGACCGGCGAGGGCATCGCGCTGGCACTCGCGCAGGCGTCCGCCGCGGTCCGGGCCGTCACCGGCGGTGACCTGACGGCCTACGAGAGGGAGTGGCGCCGGCTCACCCGGCGCTACCGCTGGCTGACACACGCGCTCCTCGGCGCGACCAGACCGCTCCCGGCCCGCACGGCGCTGGTGCCCGTCGCGCAAAGCATGCCGTGGCTCTTCTCCGCGGCCGTCGGCATG